>DOIX01000076.1:5295-13987 GCA_003511885.1 Cyanobacteria bacterium UBA11153 | reverse complement strand
CTTCACGAAAAATATTGATATCCAAATGCAACACCGAAGCCTTCACGACAAACATTCGGGCGACAAACCTGTAAAATAGCGATCGCATTTTGGCAGATGTTGCACCATTATATTTGCGGGAAGATTATCCCATAGGTATGATCAAATAGCGATCGCGTTTTGGCAGATGTTACGATGTTGTATGTGCGGGAATGTTTGTCGCGAAGGGGCTTCGGTGTTGCATTTACGAATAAATGTTATCCGTGTTGTGGCACAAATTAAAGACGCAAATGCTTCATCCCTAAAGTTAATTCGTCTGTAGGGGTGAAGCAAGAGGGCGATAAACCTTGTCCTTGATTTGCGGATTATACGTTAAACTGCAACTTGGTATTATGAATTGTCACCCATGAATTCTCCTCAGTTACTTGACGGTAAAGCCCTCGCTGCCAAGATTCAATCTCAGCTAAAAGCACAAGTTGAAGAGCTAACTTCGGTAAATAAACGCCCGCCAGGATTGGCTGTGATTATGGTGGGGGATAATCCTGCTAGTGCGGCTTATGTCCGGAATAAGGAGCGTGCCTGTGCTAATGTGGGGATTGCTTCGGTTGGTCGTCATTTTCCGGCTGATACTTCCCAATCTGAGTTGGAGGAAACGATTCATGCTTTGAATGAAGATGAGAGAGTCGATGGCATTCTCCTCCAACTCCCTGTACCCAACCATTTAGACTCTGTGAGTTTACTTCACCAAATCAACCCGGATAAGGATGTTGATGGCTTGCATCCTCTCAATCTGGGGCGTTTGATGCGGGGAGAAGCGGGATTGCGCAGTTGTACCCCTGCGGGAGTAATGCGCCTCTTGCAGGAGTATCAAATTGATGTGACAGGAAAACAAGCAGTAGTGATAGGGCGAAGTATTTTGGTGGGGAAACCCATGGCGATGATGCTGCTGGAAGCTAATGCTACAGTAACGATAGCCCATTCGCGATCGCAAAATCTTCCCGATATTACCCGCAATGCCGATATCTTGATAGCTGCTGTGGGCTACCCCAACTTAATTACTCCGGAGATGGTGAAGCCAAAAGCTGTGGTGATTGATGTAGCAATCAATCGCATTACTGATAATGAGGGTAATTCCCGTCTGGTAGGAGATGTGGATTTTGAGAGAGTGCGGGATATTGCCGAGTATATCACCCCCGTACCGGGCGGCGTGGGACCGATGACTGTAGCGATATTATTAGAGAATACTGTTTTAAGCTATACAAGAACTCACTCATAAGAATCCCCGCGTCAAGAGACCAGGGAGTGTCAAAAGACCCCAATCCTCGTAAAATTGTTAGGTCACTTGACATGAGGATCGAGGAATTAACACATGGTAGCAACAGATGGGCGACCAACTTCTAAGGTAGAATCTCCAGCTTTTAACTTATCAACCTACTTAAAACAGCGGCAAGCTCTAGTAGAGGCAGCGTTAGACGATTCCCTTCCCCTCGTCTATCCCGAAAAAATTTACGAGGCGATGCGCTATTCCCTCTTGGCTGGGGGTAAACGATTGCGCCCCATTCTCTGTATTGCTACCTGTGAACTGGCAGGTGGTACAGTAGAAATGGCAATGCCTACGGCTTGTGCCTTGGAAATGATTCATACCATGTCGTTAATTCACGATGATTTACCAGCGATGGATAATGATGACTATCGCCGAGGTAAGTTAACGAATCATAAGGTATATGGTGAAGATATTGCGATTCTGGCAGGGGATGCTTTGCTAGCTTACTCTTTTGAATATATTGCCGCCCAAACTAAAAATGTTCCACCTCAAAGAGTATTGCAGGTAATTGCCTGGTTGGGGCGGGCTGTTGGTGCAGCGGGATTGGTTGGGGGACAAGTGGTAGATCTAGAATGTGAAGGTAAGCCTGATATTCAGGAGGAAACTCTCACTTACATTCACACCCACAAAACAGGGGCTTTACTAGAATCCTGCGTAGTTTGTGGCGGAATTTTAGCCGGGGTAACAGATGAAGAGTTAGAAAGACTGTCTCGTTATGCTCAAAATATCGGTTTAGCTTTTCAAATTATCGATGATATCCTGGATATTACCGCCACTCAAGAACAATTAGGCAAAACTGCTGGCAAAGACTTACAAGCCCAAAAAGCCACCTATCCCAGTTTGTGGGGACTGGAAGTATCCAAAATCAAAGCTCAAGAATTAGTGGAAGAAGCCAAAAATCAACTAAAACCCTTTGGTGACAAAGCTCAATCCTTAATTGCACTAGCTGATTTTATCACAAGTAGAAATCATTAGTTATTTGTTAATGGCTAATTAGGAATGGGCAACCAAACTTTATCTGCCCTCTTACCTCAGCCATTAGCCATTAGCTATTAGCCATTAGCCATTAGCCATTAAAACAGTATGCAGGAATTTGGCAATATATTAAACAATCAGGTACTGCTGGTTGCACTCGTTGCTTGTTTGGTGGCTCAATTACTCAAACTGGTGGTTGAGTTAACCAAAGAAAGAAAATTTAACCTGAAAACTCTTTTCACGACTGGGGGAATGCCTAGCGCCCACTCAGCACTCGTTTCCGCACTAGCTGCTGGAGTTGGACAAACCCTGGGATGGGATTCTCCTGATTTTGCCCTGGCAATGATTTTTGCCATTATCGTGATGTATGATGCGGCTGGGGTGCGTCAGGCGGCTGGGAAGCAAGCGCGTATTCTTAACCAAATTATTGATGAGTTTTTTCAAGAAAATCAAAAATTCAACGAGGATAGACTCAAGGAATTGCTCGGTCATACACCTTTTCAGGTTATTGTGGGATTGATTCTGGGAATAGCTATTTCTTTTTTAGCTGCCCCATCTTATTAATTGGGGAATGGGGAATGGGGAATGGGGAATAGTGACATGACTTAAGCAAATCCTCTCGCAGTAGGGTGCCCTGCGCAGCATAATACACCCTACTGGCCTGGAAAGGTTAAATATAACCAGCAATCAAAAAATGAACCAAAAAATTAACTCAGAAACAGAAAGATATTCAGGTGCTTATGGTGGGATAACGCTGAATTCTTTTAGTGAAAGAAAAGCTAGTAAAGAGGCTGAGTTTTTCTTGCCTTATTTATCTCCGCAAATGGAGCTATTAGACTGTGGTTGCGGACCAGGAACTATTACAGTTGATTTGGCAAAAATTGTTGCTCCTGGTGAAGTAATAGGAATTGATATTGAAGATAGTCAATTTATAATTGGACAGAAAAAAGCACGAGCAGAAAATGTTACCAATATCAAATTTAAACTAGCTAATATCTATCAACTTCCTTTTGCTGATAACTCTTTTGATGCCGTTTTTGCTCATGCTGTAATTTATCATTTAAAATATCCTCATCAAGCACTCAAAGAATTATATAGTCTTCTCAAACCTGGCGGTGTTTTAGGAATTAGAGATGCAGCTCATGATAGTAATATTTTTACTCCCTCTATACCAATTTTAAAAACAGCTTGGGATATATTATCTCGAGTTGTAGAAGTTAATGGAGGTAATCCCTTTTTCGGTAAATATCAACGCAAGATTTTACAAGAAGTAGGTTTTGTTAATGTGAAAGCATCTGCTTCTTTTGATTATGTCGGAACACCTGAAGCGACTAAAAAAGCTGGTGAGTTTTGGGCAGATTTAATCTTACAGAATCAAGTCATTGATGTTGTTATTAAACAGAATTTAGCAACTAAAGAAGAAGTTGAAGCTATGAGTATCGCTTTTTTGGAATGGGGAAAACACCCTGATGCTTTTTTTGCTAGAGCTAGATGTGAAGCAGTGGGCTGGAAAGAATAATTTAATAAGCTCCCCGACTTCTTGAAGAAGTCGGGGAGCTGGATTTTATGAGACTGGAGCTAAGGAAGCTAAAGGATTAGGAATTGTATCTGAAGGTGCTTGAAATTCGCCAGTTTTGACAAATTCTAAGCGCAATTTCAGCCAAGTAATAAATGTGGAATTAGTAGAAATAATAGCCACGGAAGGTTGAGGGCATTCTTTTTTAACTGATGCCATTTCTGGGGCTTCTAAAAATCCAGGCTGTTTGACTATCCAAAAATCAATTTCTTTATTTTTTTCCTGATAATCTCTAGTTCTTTCTCGGAAAACTTCATCTAATGGCTCTTCTTCTAAGAGAAATTTTTGACTTGCTAAAATGTAGTAGTAAGTTGTCATAGTGGTTGGTTGTTGGTTGTTGGTTGGTTGTTGGTTGTTTATTCAGGGAAAGGAAAAGGGAGCAGAAAAATATTGATTATAGCAACCGCCAGGGCGGTTAAGACCTTCTCAATTCCTGAAACCATTGATTTTACGATTTTCTTCCCTAGCCTATAGCCCCTAGCCCCTCGCCCCTCGCTATAGCAATTAGGAATTAGCAATTACCTATTCCCTTGTTTGAATGGGTGAATGGGTGAGGTTACAAATTTCCTAGCATAGCTTGTTTCATTTCTCGAACAGCTCTTTCCAAACCGACGAGGGATGCTCGTGCGATAATGCTGTGACCGATATTGAGTTCTTCCATACCAGGAATAGAAGCAACGGGATAAACATTCCAGTAGGTGAGTCCATGTCCAGCATTAACCCGCAAACCTGCTGCGATCGCAATTTTGCATCCTTTGGCTAATAAGTCAAGTTCCTGATGGCGACTCTTTTCGTCTTTAGCTTCGGCATAGCAACCCGTATGGAGTTCGATAAATTTAGCATTGGTTTGAGCCGAGGCATGAATTTGGGCTGGATGTGGATCGATAAATAAGCTTACAGGAATATCGGCATTTTGCAGGGCAGCCACTACTTCGGTGAGGCGTTGTTTTTGCCCGACGATATCTAAACCACCCTCTGTTGTTACTTCTTCGCGCTTTTCGGGAACTAGAGTAACATAATCTGGTTTGACATCGAGTGCAATCCCTACCATTTCATCTGTAGCTGCCATTTCCATATTTAAGTGTGTCCGCACTGTTTGGCGCAACAGCCGGATATCTCTATCTTGGATATGTCGTCTATCTTCGCGCAGATGGGCGGTAATGCCATCTGCACCAGCCAATTCAGCTAATAGGGCTGCGGCGATGGGATCCGGCTCCACAGTGCGCCGTGCCTGCCGAATGGTGGCAATATGGTCTATGTTGACACCAAGAGTTAGCACTTGGGTTTGTCTCCTCCTGAACCACTATTAATCTCCAAAATTTTATTTTATCGGATCGGATGCTCAATGGCAGTTGATAGTTGATAGTTGATAGTTACTCAGATACCGGGCTGTCAACTGCCCATAACGTTATTTCTGTCTTAACCAATATGGTGGTTGCTATATTTTAATTTTTGTTAACATGGTGGGAGGGTTTAGACGGGAAAGTCTACAGCGACTGGGTATAGATACCCCGCAATTTAATTTTCACGATCAATTCAGCGATTAAAAAGGGCACTGCTAAAAACCTTAAATATCGCTCAAATATGACAATTTCAGCTATCTAGTCAGGACTTATATCCATACTATGCTCCAATTTTGGCCAATATTTTTGGGAGATAACTTTTTCATCCCTCACGGTCACTGTTACCTATGGGAATCAGAGTTAATGTGGCTTCATATTATATCAGATTCTCTGATTTTCCTCGCCTATTATTCAATTCCTATTACCCTCATTTACTTTGTCCAAAAGCGCAAGGATTTACCCTTTGATTGGATATTTCTTTTATTTGGTGGCTTCATCATCTCCTGCGGGACAACCCATATCATTGAAATATGGACTTTGTGGCATCCTATCTATTGGATTTCCGGCGCGCTCAAAGCCTTTACTGCTGGAATTTCTATACTGACTGCGATTCTATTAGTGGCAATTATTCCTAAAGCACTTGCCGTCCCTTCGCCAAGTCAATTAGAGGCGGCTAATCGCGAATTGGAGAAAGCTAAAATAGAACTAGAAAGGCGAGTTGAAGAGCGTACAGGACAAATTAGGGAAGCCATGGCACAATTAGAGAATGAAATTAAGGAACGCAACCAGATAGAAGGAGCACTTCAAGAAAGTCAGGATTGGCTAAAAGCGATTGCAGAAGCCAATCCTCATATTTTTTACATTTATGACCTAATCGAACAGCGCAATGTCTATACTAATAAGGCAATATCTGCCATGCTCGGTTACACTCCAGGAGAAATTGAAGAAATGGAATCCGCACTCCTTCCTAACTTAATTCACCCTGATGATTTAACAGGAGTATCTAAGGATTTAGGAAGATTTGATACAGCTTTAGATGGCGAAATTCTGGAAAATGAGTACCGGATGAGACATAAAAATGGTGAATGGCGCTGGTTTTATTGTCGGGAAACTATCTTCAAAAGAACTAGCGACGGTAAACCTTGGCAGATTGTCGGCACGGAAACTGATATAACGGAACGGAAAAACCAGACAGAAGCATTACGGAAAATTGCAGAAGGAACAGCATCGGCAACTGGTAATTATTTTATGTATGCCTGCGTCCGTTATTTAGCTAAGGTTTTGCAAGTTAATTATGCTCTTATTGCTGAAGTCATTGATGAGGATTGTACTAAAGCGAGAACCTTAGCTTTTTGGATGAATGGAACCTGGGCTAAGAACTTTGAATATGACTTAATAGGTACTCCCTGTCATAATGTTATCCAGGCTGGAAATAGCTTTTATCCTCATAATTTATTATCTTTATTTCCTAATAATCCCGATTTTGTTAAACTTGGTGCTGAAAGTTATTTTGGCATACCACTAATACAATATAATGGTAAAATAGTTGGTTCTTTGGTGGTCATGGATTTAAAACCGATGAATTGGGATCCAAATAAGGATGCAATTTTAAAGATTTTTGCCGATCGTGCTGCTGCTGAACTAGAACGAAAAAAAGGTGAAGAAGCCCTGAAAGAAAGTGAATTGCTAGAACGAGAAAAGGCACAAGCTCTAGAACAAACTTTAGCCGAATTAAAGCTTACACAAGCGAGATTAATCCAATCAGAAAAAATGTCTAGTCTGGGAGAAATGGTGGCAGGAATTGCTCATGAAATTAATAATCCTGTTACTTTTATTGCCAGCAATATTAATTATGTAGATGGATATTTTCAGGATTTACTGGGATTGATTAAACTATATCAAAATACTTATCCAGATGGTACGCCAGAAATTCACAAGCGTCTTGAAGATATTGAATTAAATTTTTTGGTGGAAGATTGGTCAAAAATCAAGAATTCGATGAAGGTAGGAACCTCTCGCATTGCAGAAATTGTTCGTTCATTGCGGAGTTTTTCCAGACTAGATGAATCGGAAATTAAAGCTGTAAACATTAATGAAAGTATCGAAAATACTTTAAGAATTTTGCAACACAGACTGAAAGGAGTGGGGAATCGCTCGTCGATTCAGGTGATTAAAAATTATGGTAAAATTCCACTTTTAACTTGTTATTCGAGTCAATTAAATCAAGTATTCTTGAATTTAATTAATAATGCTATTGATGCCCTAGAAAAGCAATCTAGCCCCCGAATTATCAAAATTTCCACTTCCGTAAGTAATGGGGTAGTAGGGATGGTAGAATTACCTTTAGAAATTGGGGATAATGGGAAACAATATTCCGAGATAGGGGAGGAAAGGGATGGAATTGATTCCAGGAATCTTGCCCTATCTGATTCTGACTCTCATCCCTCTATCTTCATTCGGATTACTGATAATGGTCATGGTATAAGAGAGAAGGTGCGAGATCAAATATTTAACCCATTTTTTACTACCAAGCCTGTGGGGACAGGTAGAGGTTTAGGGTTATCGATTAGCTACCAGATTGTTGTCAATCGACATGGAGGCGAGATTCAGTTTTATTCTGTAGAAAATCAGGGCACAGAGTTTACGATTATACTGCCCATTTTTCCACATTAAAGGGATGGGTAATAGCCAATAGGGAATTAGCCATTAGCCACTTTAACAATAAACTTGCCTCTTCTTATTCCAAAATTGCTAATAGACAAGGAGTTGTCATCGCATTTAATTGAAGCCAGCGTACCTGAATCCGCAGTTTTTTGCCAGAATCAAGATTAACTTCATCTTCCATAATCACCCGTTGATTGGGATAAATACTGCTACTTTCGATTAATGCGCTGCAAACACGCCAGATTTCTTCAGGTACAGATTTAGGTTGATGAGAATTCGGTTTAAGTTGGGCACAAATTTCACGAGTAAATTCATTGGCGTAAATCCATTTACCCGCCTCAGTTAAAATTAAAATTCCTGTAAAAGCAGTTTCAATTATTCCTTGTAAGAGTAAGTTATCCAAATGTCTGGCTTGGGCTTGATTATCTAGTAGTTGGGAACAACTTTGGCTGTGATGATTTTGTGCGATTACCATAAATGTCAAACTTGGTAGAAGTGGGTGGGGGCTGGTTTTGTACCTGTTTTATGGGTGAGAGTTATTAATGAATCCCTCAACCAACCCCTGAAGGTGAGATATAGCAGTTGACAGTTGACAGTTGATAGTTGATAGTTGACAGTTAAAAATTGTCAATTGTCCATTCCATTCATAACGTTATTTCTTTCTATACCGATATGGCAGTTGCTATATTTAAACCAAATTGGTATAAAACACAGTGGATAACCCTGCTGTGGGAGAGATATCGCTGTAAATCTTCATATCTCTGACAGGATTGAGGTTATGCAGCCATGCCAAACAGGAGGGAGGCATAACTATAGCAAGGGACTAGGGGC
>DOIX01000076.1:0-5010 GCA_003511885.1 Cyanobacteria bacterium UBA11153 | reverse complement strand
AACCGCCCTGGCGGTTGCTATAGATGGACTATTTTGGCCCGATCGCAGGTTTATGTAGTATAACTGTAGTGTAAACTTGTACAAGGGGCAAGAGGCAGCGGGCAGGGAGACAAGGGAGACAAGGGAGACAAGGAAAGGAATTTTTTCCTACCCCTACTCCCTACCCGAGCATCCGCTGTGCTACTCCCATTTATCACTAATGAGCATATTTAAAGTAGAAGTTGTCGAAATTAACAGGATTATTCCTCATCCGAATGCTGATAGATTGGATATTGCCACTTTTGTCGGAATGGCTTATCAAGTTATCGTGGCTAAGGGGAGTTTTCAAGTGGGAAATTTGGCTTTTTATTTTCCCATTGATAGCGTGATTCCTGAAGATTATTTGGATAAATTCGGGATTCGTCCTTACTATTCTAAGAAATTGCGAGCTGCTAGACTGCGAGGTATTTTTTCTGAGGGATTGCTTATTCCTGTGGAGGATAATTTTACTGGTAAGCCTGGAGAGGATTATAGCTCATATTTTGGGGTAACTAAGTATGAATATCCGATACCTATAGGGATGAATGGGGATATGGAATCCCACATTGGACAGTATAAGTTTCCTAGTCCGGAAAATCTGAAGCGATATAAAGATATTTTGCAAGACGGGGAGGAAGTGGTAGTAACTGAGAAGTTACATGGCACTTGTTGGACTGTTTTGGTAGATGGAGATGGTACAAAAAAACTGGGCAGTCACAATTATTTCTGGAAGGATAATGAAACCAATAAAGGTTTGGTTTATGTGAGGGCATATCATGAGAATCCCGCTTTGGCTAAACTGCCACCAAATACGCAAATATTTGGCGAAATCTATGGCGTACAGGACATTAAATATGGGCTGAAAAATGGTAAAATTGGAATTGCTATTTTTGCCGTCAAGAGTAATGGTAGATTTCTGGATTATGGTGAATTCGTGAACTTTTGTGAAGAGTTCAATTTACCGAAAGTGCCTATCCTATATCAAGGTGCTTATAGCTGGGAGGCTGTATCTCAGTTTAACAATGCGAATAGCGTAATTAGCCCGGAGTGTATGATGGAAGGCGTGGTGGTGCAACCACTGATTGAGCGGACGACTCCAGAAATTGGTAGAGTAGTGATGAAGTTAATTAGCGATCGCTATTTACTCCGCAAAGATGGTACTGAACTCCATTAATCGAGATAGACTCAGGGCGATGAATCGCCCACTACAAACTGGGTATTGACTCGCGGTATCATATCAAATATTGCGATCGGCTTCCCTGCTGCCGAAGGCGATCGCAATTTGGCTTGATTAATCTAGAGATATTAACAAGTTGTACTAAAATAGCAATCTATGGTTAAAACTCCATTCCATCAAGAATCTTTATCTATCCCACCCCTAGAAAATGGCGATCGCTTAATTTGAATAAGATATCTCTTAATGTTCTCCTGGAGAAAGCTGAAGCAGGTCATTTTATGGCATCAGTCCCAGAGTTAACTGATTGCGTAGCATGGACTGAAACCCGCGAGAGAGCGCTGGCAATTTTACAGAAGAAGGTTAAAGTTAAATTGGCAAATGCGGATGTTGTCATTTCCATTGTAACAGTTCAGGAATTATTTAACGGTTGGGTAGTGCGAATCAATAGTGCCCACCTCCCGATCTTTCTCTTCCTTAGCGATTTTAGCAAGTTCCCGAAAGTAGTAAGCTTCGGTATAGCCAGGATGCAGTTTGAGAGCTTGATTGAAGTCAGCGATAGCTCGGTCGAACTCACCTTTACTGTAGTAAACAAGTCCCCGATAGTTGTAAGCTTGGGCTAAGTTAGGATTGAGTTTGATGGCCTGATTGAAGTCAGCGGTAGCTCGGTCTTTCTCACCTTTGTTTAAGTAAGCACGTCCCCGATTGTTGTAAACTAAGGCAGAGTTAGGATTGAGTTTGAGAGCAAGATTAAAGTCAGCGATCGCCCGATCTTTCTCTCCCTTCTCCCTGTAAGCAACTCCCCGATTGTTGTAAGTTCGGGCATTGTTAGGTTCGAGTTTGAGGGCTTGATTGAAATCATCAATCGCCTGGTCATTCTCGCCTGTGTAGTAGTAAGCATTGGCTCTATAAAAGTAAACCGCAGCCGGATCTAACGCCTTGGGGACATTCTCCGATTCCACCGATTTTAGTGCAGCACTCAAGCGGATAATAGCACCATCCCAATCTTTTGCAGAATACCGCGACACACCCAGCGTCACCAGCGACAGATAACTGAGTTCCTGCGCTAAATTCACCTGCATTTCAAAGCTTTCTAATGTCGCTACTGATAGTGTTCTTAGTTTCCCATCTGCTTCCGATCCCAATTTTGGCAATACATCCGGCTTATTCAATAGTTCAAAGTGGACGCTAAGGGGTACTTTATCCTTCGTTTTGCCATACCAGCCCCAAATCACTATATCCGCTTGTTTCTCCTTCCCCACCTGACGAGCAACATCCTTTCCTTCCTTTTCCGTAATCGCTTTACCCAGAGATACCACCTGTACATCCTGATATTCCCCGGTTTTCTCTCTAATCTCCTGTAAAAGAGTTTCGGTAACGCGATAATTCTGCGGTTCCGGTCCCTCAAAGTCTGCTACTAAAATTGTTACAGTCCGCTGTACCGGGTTTTCCGTTGGATTTGGGGAAGGTGATGGTTTAATTTGCAGAAGTACTGGACTCAACCACTCCGGTTTTAGGAAATAGACACTCGGTATCCCCGTCAGGAGCAGCAACAATCCCACAGTACCGCCCACCACCGCTTTCCGGTGTAACCTGAGAACCGCTAAAAATCGCCCCCTCCAACCTAAAGTAGCGACTTCTGAATCGGAGGGTGTTACTTTTTTGCACCCTTCACCAACCGCGTAAACGTCGGGAAATTCCGCCGCAGAAAATTTTCTGTATCCAATTCCCCCTCAATCGCCAAACCAATCCCAGGCGGTAGTAGAGAAATCACAGGTTTAATTTTAAGTGCTGCGGGAGTCCCAGGTTCCTCCAATTTTGCCCGAATCTCCCGCACTTGCTCAAGTAACTCATCAGGATATGCGCTAGAGTTATTCTCAATCCGAGTCACTTCCTGTGCGACTACCTCAATCGCAGCTTGAGCATCTGTCTCATTAAACTTCAGATATGCAGATTCCTGATGGAGAATTCCCATATACTCCGCCTCATACTTCTGAATCTGCGGCTGTATCTGTTCCCGAATCTGCTGTCTAGACTGAGTACGCGCAAGAGGATTTTGGTTGAGCAGTTCATCATTCTCCACTGCATCTAGCTGTTCGTAAAGCAGTTTCAGTTTCTTCTCGATTTTGACCAAGCGATCGCTAACCATGGAAAAACTCCAGCTCAATTGCGCAGGGACATTATCCGTAGGGACATCTAGGCACTATCCTACCCAATTTTTCCTGGCTATGTAACTTGAGTCCGGAAAAGTCGAACCACCGAGGTTAGAATATACGGCATAATTAACAACTAATTCTATGAACCTTACCACTCAACTTCATCAAGAAATCGAAAAATGGGCAAACCACCAAGGAATCTCATTTGAGGAATTCATTCTCCGGGCTGTAGCTGAAAAAATTACTGCCCTAAATCAGCAAAATACTGAAATAAATAGCCAAATCTCACTAACCGCCCACTCATCAACATTCCCAGAATCTAAGATTTATCGAAAAGAAGGAATCTTAGTTATTGAAACGGAACCAATTAATAATCTTGACTTTAACACCTTCATTATTCGTTTGGGAGAAGCGATCGCAAATCTCGTGAAAGTTCCTCAGTAAGTGCGATCGCACAAAATTTCCCGCCGTAAATAATTAGGGTGAGCATTGTACCCAGATTAGCGATAAATTAAACAGATTCAGATTAGTGAAGTAGAAAATGGGTGGTGGCAATTCTTAAAAATGGCTGAAGGAGAAGAGATTATTGTAATTAATGAAAAAATAGAATATCTTATCTGATTCTCAGCTAATTTTCAGAAAATTAAGGGACGATGGTAATCGTGAAGTGGCAGCCAAGTGGGATTGCTAGTCATTTGCGATCGCGCGATCGCAGATAGAACCTAAAATAGATGTCTATTATAGGAAAATCGCTCTCAAGTTGAAGGGAAGGAGGTTTATTGATGAGGGAGACAAGGAAGCCACATGCTCGAAGTGGAAACCTGAATAAGCTGTATCAGTTATCTGGCTTAATATTTTTAGCGCTTGGCACTGCTTTGCTTGTTGCTGTTGCCCCTGCTTTAGCACAAGAAGCTAGCAATGGTGTAAGTTTCAATCCTCAAGAATGGTTACGGAATGCCCTATTGTCAATTCAAAGCTTGGGAGCAATTGGTGCGATCGCGTTTATTGCTCTTTACATTATCGCAACGGTGGCTTTTTTGCCAGGATCGATTGTTACTTTGGGCGCTGGTGTGGTTTTTGGCGTGATTTTGGGTTCCGTATATGTCTTTATTGGTGCGACACTGGGGGCGACGGCGGCTTTTTTAGTGGGGCGTTATTTGGCAAGGGGTTGGGTGGCTGGGAAAATTGCAGGTAATGATAAGTTTAAAGCGATTGATGATGCTGTGGGTAAGGAAGGATTTAAAATTGTTCTTTTAACTCGACTTTCTCCTGTTTTTCCTTTTAATCTTTTAAATTATGCTTATGGTTTAACTGGAGTTTCTCTGAAAGATTATTTTTTGGGTTCAGTTGGGATGATTCCTGGTACTGTTATGTATGTTTATTTGGGATCTTTGGCGGGTAGTTTGGCGATGGTTGGTACTGATTCTCAACCTAGTAATCCGGTTGTACAATGGGCGATTAGGATTATTGGTTTTATCGCTACGGTTGCCGTAACTATTTATGTGACTAAAATTGCTAGAAAAGCTTTAGATGAAAGCGTTACTATTAAAGAATAAATTGGTGAACAGGAAAACAGGTTCGTAGTAAGCACTTTAGTGCATATAGCAGTGGACAGTTGACAGTTGACAGTTGACAGTTGACAGTTATTTAATCTAAATCAAC
>DOIX01000426.1 GCA_003511885.1 Cyanobacteria bacterium UBA11153 | reverse complement strand
CATTACTGCGGGAACTGCTGTATTATCAGAATTTTGGTAACTATCACGAAAAAAGTCAAGGGAAAATACCGAACTCCTCCCCTCCGAACTCCGAACTCAGGTGAGCGGGGATGGGGGGATATTAGGGTTTGAAAACAGATCCTAGCCTCTAACCTCTAGCCCCCTGGATTCCCACTACCTATTCCTTTTCCTCAAGAAGAAGGACGTTTGAACTTGGAAGCTGGTTCAAAATACTGGACTGGTTCATTTTGCAACGCCTTGAGCATGAATTGTCGCCAGATAGGTGCAGCATATACACCACCTGTAGCCCCACCACCTAGGGGACGGTAGTTATCATTGCCAACCCATACGGCTGCTGCTAACTGCGGGACATATCCCACGAACCAAATATCTCGCTCTGAGCTGGTTGTACCAGTTTTTCCGGCGGCTTGCCGTCCAATTTGGGCATGTTTCCCTGTACCACCAGTGACGACACTTTGCAGCACCGAGTTGAGGGAGGCAGCCGCCCATTGATCCAGCACTAATCTAGGTTGAGGGGTATTATCCAACAAAACATTTCCCATACTGTCAGTGACGCGGGCAATAATGGTGGTGTCAGAATACCAACCATTACTAGCAAAGGTGGCATAGCCTCCCGCCATTTCCAAGGGAGTTACGCCAATTGCCCCTAGTGGTAAGGAAACTACTGGTTCCATCGGACTCTTAAATCCTAGGGTACGACACACTTCAATTACCTTATCTAATCCTACAGCTTTGCCCAGCTTAACGGCTGGAACGTTAGCGGATTGCATTAATGCAGTACGAATACTCATTGCGCCACTATAGCCTCCGCCATAGTTTTTAGGAGAGTACCAGCCACCTCCATCGCGATAACTAACAGGGGTATCTAAAACCGTTGATTCTGGCGAATACTTACCAGTAGCAAAAGCTGCATAGTAAACAAATGGCTTAAAGGAAGATCCGGGCTGACGGCGGGATTGAATAGCACGGTTAAATTGACTCTTTTTGAAACCGATACCACCAACTAAAGCTTTAACAAAATGGGTACGAGGATCGACTGCTGCTAATGCTACTTGATCCGGATAAAGTCCCTGACGGCGCAAATTTCGGTGGGCATCAGCGATGGTTTCTTCTGCCATTTTTTGGAACTTGTAGTCAACTGTGGTTTGGACGCGCATTCCCCCTTTCAGGATGGCATCCTGACCAAATCTCTCCTTCAATTCAGCGACAACTGCTTCTGTGATGTAGGGTAGTTCGCTAGTTTGCCAGGAAGTAATCTCACCAAGTTTCAGCTTTTGTGCTAAAGCTTTTTTCTTTTCTGCTTCTGTAATCCATCCTAAGTCTACCATCCGAGTCAAGACAATATTTTGTCGTTCTTTGGCTACTTTATAATTAACAAAGGGACTATATTCTTCTGGAGATTGAATTAGTCCAGCCAGCATTGATGACTCAGCTAAATTGAGTTTAGAAGCGGGCTTGCCAAAATAGCTTTGGGATGCGGTTTGGATTCCATAGTTATTGTGACCCCAATAAATTTGATTGAGGTACATTTCCAAAATTTGGTCTTTGGTAAAAATCTGTTCGAGTCGAATCGCCAATACTGCTTCAGCAACTTTGCGGCTAAACTTTCTTTCCCGGTTGAGAAAAAGATTTTTGACTAGCTGCATGGTTAATGTGGAGCCGCCTTCCACTACGCCGCCACTTTTCCAGTTAGCGACTATGGCACGCCCTACGCTGTTGGGGTTGATCCCGTGATGGAGGTAGAAGTGGCTATCTTCCATCGCAATCACAGATCGTTTTAAATTTGGGTTAATATCCTGTAGTTTAACAACTTCTCGATTAGCTTCACCATGTAAACTGGCAAGAGTCTTGCCTTTAATGTCATAAATATAGGTGGTTTCGGTGGGAACATAGCCCCTTAGCACTCTGACATCAGGGAGATTGCGGAAGCTAGTTGCCAAGCCAACTAATCCGCCAGCAACAACTGAGCTTGCCAGCATCGCGATCCCGAGAATGGTTCCCCCTGTTACTTGTGCAACGCCGACTGCAAACCGAAAACTCGGTGACATGTCGCGTGTATTCTCTTTGGTTTGTTTTTGTTGGACGGTACTAGATGACACAGCGATTTCACTTCCTCACTTAAAAAAAAGATTCAATGGTATAGTCGGGCAACCTGGTGTCAATTGCTTTTGTCGATTCTATAAGTAAATGATTACAGAAGTGATGGGCAAAAGTCAGGATTGCCGTTGGGGATGGATGGCTGGAAGATGGCTAAATTCAAAACCAGTAATCTGACGCGCTCTCTGATGCGTAAGGCGGCTTTCCTCATAAGGTGGCGTTGTCGTTTTGATGGGGACAGAGCAGCACGGCTCAAGAGGTTGTCCAGGTGGGAGCGATTGAGCCGTCCGATGTCTAAGATCCCAATCTCTAAAATCGATGACCCATCATAGCCTATCAAAAAGGCTCGATTTCCCGTATCTAATGGGATCGCACCACTGTTTGATGTGGGTGTTTCTTCAACTTGTACTGGAATAATGGCAAACCACTTCCCCCTTTGATAGACCAATTCATTACCATATATACATTCATGAGGCATGGGAGTATTAGTAAATTTTATTTCTATCTAGTGTCACGTCTACACTGTTTTAACTGGTTGTCAAGTTTTGTCCAGTGTTTGGTGGATAGCGATTTTTTGAAGATTTTCCCATTCCCCCCTAAAATTTTGATCGAACATAGTCAAGAACCTGCCCCCTCCCTTTATACCATCCTGAAATAGTTACCATCCCCATGTCAAATCTCCAATTGTTATCTGCTCATCATCTCACCTGGCTGTACCGAGGTATCAGTGAAATTTTTCCTTCCCAACCTGATTCTCAAGATCCTAATGAAAATCTGGCGCAACGGCTAGTCCAGACTGACCGTCCCTTGCGGGTAAAATTGGGTATAGATCCCACTGGTGCGGATATCCACTTGGGACATAGTATCCCGGTGCGGAAGTTACGAGCTTTTCAAGATGCTGGTCATACAGCAGTCCTGATTATTGGCGATTTTACCGCAAGAATTGGCGATCCTACTGGGAAATCTGAGGTTCGTCGCCAGTTATCTCCTGCTGAGGTGAAGCAAAATGCCTTGACTTATCTCGATCAAGTTCGCCCTATTCTTGATTTTGATACGCCGGGACGTTTGGAAATTCGTTATAACTCGGAATGGCTAGAGGGGATGGATTTGGCGAAAATTCTGGGGTTGTTGGCGACGATGACGGTGGGGCAAATGTTGGCGAAGGAGGGATTTGCGGAAAGATTCCAACAAGAGTGTCCTATTTACATCCATGAGTTTCTTTATCCTTTAATGCAGGGTTATGATTCGGTAGCTGTGCAAGCGGATGTGGAGCTGGGTGGAACTGACCAAAAGTTTAATATAGCTGTGGGACGAGATTTACAGCGTCATTTTGGTCAAACTCCTCAGTTTGGTTTGCTGATGCCGATTCTGATTGGTACGGATGGGGTGCAGAAAATGTCCAAATCTTTGGGCAAT
The DNA here is from genome assembly GCA_003511885.1 of Cyanobacteria bacterium UBA11153. Taxonomy (GTDB): domain Bacteria; phylum Cyanobacteriota; class Cyanobacteriia; order Cyanobacteriales; family Coleofasciculaceae; genus Limnofasciculus. The sequence continues at coordinate 24,823 of DOIX01000426.1, read as the reverse complement.
TATGTGGGATTGGGGGAAAATGCTCTCTCTATGTATTCTAAGCTGGAAAAAACGCCGGATCGCCTTTTGGAGCAGTATTTTGAGTTATTGACTAATTTACCATTAGATGAGTTACCCCAAGAGCCGCGCGATCGCCAAAAACTCTTGGCTCTGAATATTGCTACCCAATATCATGGGGAAACTGGGGCTAAAGAAGCTCAAAATGCGGCAGCCCAGATTATTAAAACAGGTTTCACGGCTGCGGCAGATGCTGTTCCAGAATTTTCTCTAGCTAATGTGGAGTTTCCGGCTAAGTTGTTCTATATCCTCAAAGTCAGCGGCTTGTGTAAAAGTAGTGGTGAAGGGCAGCGACTGATTAAGGATGGTGGTGTGAAGTTGGAAGGCGATCGCATTTCTGATGTAGATCTTACCTTTGATTCCCCTGCTCCTTTGGATGGCAAGGTTTTACAGGTGGGGAGAAAGAAATTTATTCGGTTGATGGCTGATAGTTGACAGTGGACAGTGGACAGTTGACAGTTGACAGTTGATAGTGGACAGTTGACAGTTGACAGTTGATAGTTATTCAGATTACCCTTCTGTCTATAGTATTTTTCATTTAGATGAGGTACATATCTAAAGTTAGATAGTTCGATAATGCTGGCGCTGAAAGAATCTAGTGTACCTCACGCAAGTGAAAAACGCTATATTGTCCGCTGTCTATTGTCAACTGTTCCAGGGTAGGCTGCATTATAGCTGGGGACTAGGGACTGGGGACTAGGGGTTGTAAAATCACGGGTTTGAGGAATTGAGAATGTCTTAATCGCCAGGGCGGTTGCTATATCATAATCTCCAGAATTCGACTAACCGCCACTAATTTTGGCTTTATATCCTAGCTGAGTCAAAATTTGCAGTAACTTTTGAGTATGATCTCCTTGAATTTCCAAGGTATTATCTTTCACTGTACCACCACTACCACATTGAGATTTAAGCTGTTTCAGTAATTGAGTTAAGGTTTCATCTTTACATTGAAAACCACTAATTACTGTTACTGTTTTTCCTTTCCTCCCCTTCCGAGATGCTTGAAGTCGTAAATTTTGCTGATTGGGAGGTAATTCTTCTGCTCCACGTTCAAAGGCAGCAGGCTTGCTACCATGTCCGAATTCTTGGTAAATAATTCTTTCTGTGGCAGGCTGGGATTGATTGGTTTGTGGTTTGGATTTTGATGATGCCATATTGGGGGGGCTAGGGGCTAAGGGATAGGGGAGAAGTTGTTATTTTTGAATGGGTGAATGCGTGACTTTTTATCTCTTACGTGGAACAGTATATCCTATTAACCAGAATAGAACGATCGCACCTAGAGCGACTGTTGCTGTCCAGGGTGACTTGTAAGCGGTTATTACAATAGCAATAATCGCGGTTAGTAGTAACAATACTTGACAGACTAACACTAGAGGTCGTTTGCCAGGGAAATTGCGATTTTGGACTGCTTTCGGACCTATTTCTTGCAGCCACCAATAGACGAGTTGTACGGATTTGTTGAAAAACTGGTAAGTTATCAAGTTTTTGATCTTTGATGCCCGTTTTTCTCCCAATACGGTAATAATCATATCTCGCATAACTAGGACAAAGCGTGCAGTTATCGCCGACAGAATAATGACTGGGATATCTTTGGTTATGCTTTCTTTTCCTATTCTGTAATGCTTGCGAAAGAAATCTTCTTTTTCTTGAGGTGAAAAACTATTCATAGCTTGCTTGGCTAATGCTCCTGATGCCAGAATCGTCACGCTTTGTTGAAAGTAGCCGGGGACGGGTTGATATTGTGGTGGCTCTTCTTCTAGTTTCGTGAGGAGTCTGTTGATATCAGTGGGATCGGTTGGTTCAAGTCGCTGTTGATTCCAGGCTATTTGTTCGCTAATTTCATCTTCAATTGGGTTGGCTAAATCGGCAATTAAAATCGACCGATGTCCTTCCAGGACAAGATCGTCTAAAATTTGATTTAGATCCAGATCCTTTTGCCAGTTGGGATCGGCTAATAGGTGAAGATGGGTTTTGATTTTTTCTCGATCGCTAGCTTGAGAATCTGGAAATGCTTCTTCAACTAGTAAGTCTATGTATTCTTCTTCTGTACATCCTTGTTCCTTTGCTTGCCGTTGGAGAAACAGAGGAAATTTTTGCACTGATTGGCGATTAACTAATCCTTCGATAATGCGATTTAGTCCATCTAATCTACCCCATAAAATATCATTCGATCGCCACGACTTTTTAAAAAATCCCCCAAAGGCTGCTAAGGTATCGCCTGCTAATTTATCATTGAATGTTTTGCCTTTGCCCAATCCTAGTTGCGCATCATCTGGACTAAATCGAATCAGCTCAATATGATTTTTTTCTTTTAATGAGGTTAGGTATTCAAAGGGATAAATAGTTCGATCCAAGTTTCTGAAGTTTTGAAACCGACTCCAAATATCCTGGGCTTTTTTCACGCCACTGTTTTTAATTAAATTCTCTGAGGCTAGATTGATATAATCCAATAGTGTGAAAATTTCTTGACTGTCACTTTCCTCCCGTCGAGCTTCAAATTGTTCCCGATCCCAAATATCCTGTATTTGTGATGGATTTAGATCTAGATTCCTAATTTTTTCCTGAAATTGCCGATCGATACTATCAATTTCTGTTTGAGGTAACCATTCTTGAAGTTCTGTCTGTAGTGCTAATTCTACCTGAATTGGTAATTGTTTGAAAAAGTCGGCGCTAATTGCGGTGAGATTTGCCTGGAGCGAGGGATCCGGCACAAAGTCTGGCAAACCATCTGAATCCAGTAAGAAGCGGTGCAATCGAAAGATGCGATCGCAAACTTTATACCGTAACCTTCTTCTCCTGGATGGATCTTGGCTTTCTTCATTTTGCGCTAAGAGGGTTTCAAAGGATTCGCTAACTTGAGGATGACTTAGTAGATTATCTAATGCCTTCTCAATTCTCTCTAATAACTTGATATGACGATTAATACCAGTAACTAGCACCCTCAGTTTTTTATATTCGCCTACATCTCCTTCTTTTTCAATTAATTTTAACACTTTTTTTCCGATGTAAAAATGCCTCCTTATTTCCAATTCTACATCCAGATTATCAATTTCAATTCTGAGTTTTTTGAGAATATATAGTTGATATTCTTCGTCTTCCTTACAAGAAAGTCCTTCAATCAACAACTGTGCTGTTTGTTCTAATATTTCAATTTTGCTTTTGCCGGATTTAGTCTTACTGCCGCAATCTGTTCTCAGAATCAGGGGGAGAATGCGATCTCGCAACCTAATCAGGCGACTCTTCAGATAAATTTCTTCCTCGCTATCGATCTCATCGCAATTTTCTGGTGTTAATATTTCTCTTTTCTCTAAATCTGTTAATAGATCGTTATATCGACTAATCCGATCGTTATGTTCTTGGATTAATTCTAAATCGTTACTGATACTTTCATAAGTTGGCAGTCCAATTACAACTTCTTGAATGATGTCCAGCACATTTGGTTTGGGCATGGTATTAAACCTGGGACTGCCCAAAAAGCGATCTGGACAAGGATCGATGTAGAATATTTTCCGATCTACAGGACGATTAGCTGTCCGATAATAAATATCTTTAATTGCATAACTAAATGGTCTATTATCCAGGACACCACCATCCAGAAAATGGAGTTGATAGCCATCTGGTGGTCTTTGTTCTGGTAACTCCCTTTTTTCCAAATCTCCCCAGGCAATTAGCCGTTTATCTATCTCATTTGCGTCTTCTTTCAAACCCACAGTAACTACCGGAAAAACCAAGGGAAAACAAGAAGTAATTCGGCAAAGTTTAGCTAGGGATTGATAGGTAACTTCCGGAGTCCGACTTGGATCTCCTGGATCTCGAGTTGGCTTAAATGGTTCCTGACGATCTTGACAGTGTTTGAGATTAAAAACCGTCCGGTGATTTTTTAGTTCTATTCCTCTTCCCGTATCGTCAAAAACCCGATCGATTTTACCCAGTACATCAGTCCCAGTTACAAATAAATCTAGTTCGTTAAATTGAGACAACCACTCTCCTGTTGGGGCTTTTTTTGGATCGTTGGCTACTGTTTTTAAGGCTTGAGCTAATTCATTTTGGTAGTAACCTTCTCCATCTAATACTGACTCTTTTGCCGATTCTTGGGGGCTGGGTTCATACATCAGCTTGTTAATGTTTCCACCTTCGCGCCAAATCTGGTCAAATTCGGCAAAATCAAAAACTTCTTCTTGATTACTATTTGCTAGGGCATAACTGAGTAGTATCCCATTAATTCCACCTGCTGATGTTCCCGATATAATATCAACAATAATATCTGAATCTGTAATAGCTTTAATTAATTTATAGATACCTCTACCCCGTACAGCATTATAAAATTCTCTGGATATCCCGTTCATATAAATGGCAAGGGATACACCGCCATAAACAACTAATCCCAGACGGTATTCCCGATAAAATTCTGGTTTTTTGAGCATAGGATTGGACATGAAGAGGTTAGGGGTTGGGGGCTAAATTGTTGATGGTGCGCGGATGATTGGGTCGGTTAAGGGAAGATATTGTAATTGCGATCGCGCAGGTAGGAAATTGCCATTCCCTCTACTCTTCCCGCATCAGAGATGATAGTGACTTTCGCTTGCGTAAATCTAGCATTTCGGCAAGTGTTTCCTCTCGTTTATCCAAGGGATGATTTTCCGAAGCTGACACAACTGTCACTTGAGTCTGCTGCTTTTCAATTACTGGCGGTTGGTAATATCGCTGTTGATGATGTGGCGATGACAGAGTTGAGTTTGAAGGAGCTGCCGAGGTTTTTTTGGCAACTGGACGTTGTTTTTGGGATATTTTTTGAGTTTTTTTCCGAATTGTTGCAGGGTGGTATGGTTGGGTTGCTTTCTTAACCAGTTGGGCTACTACAAAAGAACCTGCTCCACAGCCTATCGCTAAACCAGCTAAAACTGATAGGGGAAAACCTTCGCCCGGTGCAGATTCAGGAATTGTGGCAATTGCTGGCTGAGGTTTGATCGTTGGTAGCTGCCCAATTGCTACTGGCTCCTGAATTACTGCTGGTGGCCTAATTGCCACTGGCTCCTGAATTAAAGATCTTGGTTGAGGCTTACTCCCAGTGGTAAATTGTTGAATTGTCGTTATTGTTGGTTGGGGCACAGAAGCCTCTTTGTCCACAGGTCCGGCGTAAATCATACCAAAACCCGCCACAGAACCAACCACAATTACCCCAGCCCATAAAGTAACCCCAAATACCCATGGATACTTCTCGATCAACTGTGGTAGTGCTTGTGGGAAATTGTGATGTTTGGCAGGATTATCAGATGGGTTAATCATTTGCCACCCTTAATAAAAACAATAACAAGTACCACACAGGGCTACCTGCTGGAAGGATTTTAGCATGGCTTGGGGACAATTGACAATTAACAATTGACAATTGACAACTGTTCATGACGTTATTGATGTCAATACCTATCTAGCGGTTGGGATAAGTTCCAATCTGCCACTGCCAACTGAAAACTCTCTTATACGCTAATATTGATTTGCACAGTTTAACTTACAGTGTAATTTAAGGATTGGACAAACCATGGTGCTAGAGCTAAATTCCACAATCGACAATCCAGATTCTGGACAATTAAATCATCTCCTGGATGCCCCAGCTCAGATCGATGTCACTACTGGTTTACCATTACGTCAGAAATGGACAATTGAGGATAGTGAAAAACTCTACCGAATTCAAGGCTGGGGGGAGCCATATTTTTCGATCAATGCCGCAGGACATGTTACAGTTTCCCCCAAAGGAGATCGCGGTGGCTCTCTGGATTTGCTGGAATTAGTGGAGGGACTCAAGCAGCGGAATCTTGGTTTGCCTATTTTAATTAGATTTTCGGATATTTTGGCAGATCGCATTGAGCGATTGAATGCCTGTTTCGCTAAAGCTATCGCTCGTTACAAATATCCCGGCACTTACCAAGGTGTTTATCCAGTTAAGTGTAACCAACATAGACATCTGGTTGAAGATTTAGTGAAATTTGGCGAACCTTATCAGTTTGGATTAGAAGCTGGTTCTAAACCAGAACTGACTATCGCTCTCGCTACCTTAAAAACACCTAATTCTTTACTAATTTGTAATGGTTACAAAGACAGAGAATACATTGAAACAGCCTTACTAGCTACCCGCTTGGGACACAAACCGATAATTGTCATTGAGCAGATTGAAGAAGTACAGATTGCCATTGAAGTGGCAAGACAATTGGCAATTGAACCCGTACTGGGAGTCCGGGCAAAATTAACCAGCAAAGGGATGGGACATTGGGGAGATTCTACAGGAGATCGCGCTAAATTTGGTTTGACTATTCCGGAGATTCTGACTTGTGTGGAATTACTGCGGAATGCGGAAATGCTTAACTCATTACAGTTACTACATTTTCACATTGGTTCTCAAATTTCTGCCATTAGTGTTATTAAAGAAGCAATCCGAGAAGCCAGTCAAATTTATGTGGAACTCAGAGGTTTAGGGGCTAACATGAAGTACCTAGATGTGGGAGGTGGATTAGCCATCGATTACGATGGTTCCAAAACCAATTTCTACGCTTCCAAAAACTATAATATGCAAAACTATGCTAACGATATTGTCGCTGAAGTCAAAGAAGCTTGTGAAGCCAGAAAACAGCCAGTGCCAGTATTAATTAGTGAAAGTGGACGTGCCATTGCCTCTCATCATTCCGTCCTCATTTGTGATGTCCTCGGTACTAGCGATGTCAATCCAGAAAAACCACTTCCAGTCACCGATGAAGAACATCTGATTATCCGCAATTTGTGGGAAACCTATCAAACAATTAATACCGAAAACTATCAAGAAGCATACCACGATGCCATCCAATTTAAAGACGAAGCCAAAAGCCTCTTTACCTTTGGTTATCTCAGCCTCACCCAAAGAGCCAGAGCTGAGCAATTATACTGGTGTTGTTGCCAAAAGATTTTAGCCATTGTCAGAAACCAAGATTACGTTCCCGATGACTTGGAAGACTTAGAAAAAATCATGGCATCAATTTATTATGTCAACCTATCCGTCTTCCAATCCGTACCTGACTCTTGGGCAATCGATCAGTTATTTCCCATCATGCCCATTCATCGCCTCAATGAAGAACCAACTGCTCGCGCTATTTTAGCAGATCTTACCTGCGATAGCGATGGTAAAATTGACAAATTTATTGACCTCCGCGATGTAAAATCAGTCCTAGAAATTCACCCTCTCCGAAAAATAAAGATAGAAGAAAATAGCAACGACAATGTTCTAATACCCAATCCAGAAATAAGGAAGCAAAAATTACAAGAGCCCTATTATTTAGGTTTATTCCTCGTCGGTGCTTATCAGGAGATTATGGGAAATTTACATAACCTCTTTGGCGATATCAATGCCGTCCATATTCAATTAACACCCAGAGGTTATGAAATTGAACATGTTGTCAAAGGTGACACCGTAACTGAAGTTTTGGGTTATGTAGAATACGATGCTGAAGACTTAGTAGAAAGTATCCGCCGTCTCACCGAGCAAGCATTGCAAGAAAACCGCATTACCCTAGCAGAATCTCAACGGTTACTACAAAACTACGAGCGGAGTCTCAATAGTTATACTTATTTGTCTTAGTGGTTAGTTATTGGTTTTTGGTTATTGATTATTGGTTGTTAGTAATTTGTTATTTGTTTCAGAAATCAGTAGTAAATACAGAGGAATTTATAACCCTGGATCTGTAAGGCATGGACTTTAGACTAATTTCACCTCCTAATTCACCAAAGCCTCTCTGGATAAGACTTTGAGGAGTTGTCAATGATTTTAATTCTTATAAGCTGTAAACCTTATATAGCAATGGTTTTAGGCTACAAAAAAAGATTTAGTCTAAACTCTAGTAAGGCTCTTGACGGCAAAAAAAACTTACAAATCATTTCCTATTACTATAGTTGCTTAAACCAGATAAATTCCGCTAACATTAATACGAAATTTTACCATCTCCTCACTAGCATTAAAGTGTAAGGCAATTTGAGGAATGGTCATCTTTTTCTGAACAGCCCATAATAAACCACGTCTGGGAATTTGTAAACATCCCCCTAAATATACTGCTTCGTCTTCGTCTTGTTGTCGCCGTTGGGGAAGTCCAGTTTTAGGATCGTAACCAACCATTTCATGTTTTAGAATAATATGGGCAAATTCGTGCATCAAATTGGATTCTTGTCTGGTAGCTGCATGACGAGAATTATGCACTATCCAAAGTGGATCTTTCCGGATAATTCCGGCTGACCAATTGTCACTATCACATAAGATTTTGATTTGTTCTGGTTCAGCATTAGGTACTGTTTCAGTCGTAAAAATTTTGGCTTGGAAATATTTGGCTAAAACTCCTGCTGATAATGGTTGGTATACTTTCAAACCTAACTGATGAAATTTATCTGTTGCGATTGCTTCTAATCTTTGTCTATTCTCAGTTGATAAGCTAGTTATCAATCCCACTATAAATTATTTCTCCTTATTTTGATTTTGAGATAAATCATTATATGCTGCTTTAACTAAAGATGCTAAAGCAGTTGCAATCGCAGGATCGAGATTTTTATCAGCACGTAACTGAATAGTAATAGCTTCTGGAGTATTTACAGTTTCTTCAGCTTCGGTATTTTTAATTAACTCTGCTGGTGGTACTCCTAACCAATCACATAAAGCCAAAAAAGTCTCCATGTCTGGAGTCTTGCCATTTTCGACTCGCGAGATGGTAGAAGGACTAACATTACCGATTTCTTTGGCTACTTCCCGCAATCCGCGATTAAGGCGCTTATTACGGACTAGATTAGCCAATTTCTCTATGTCTAAATAATTTCCCATGTTTCACAGAAGACTTTTTTGCGTCTTACTTGACACAGCAGGTGAGAGTAGTGTATGCTTGATGAAACTATTGTATCGGCTATAAGACACCATGGCAACTGGCGAGAGTTAAACATTTTTGAGTCCTAAAGGGACTCAAAGCCTCTGTAGAAGGGGGAAATAGCTTAACCTCTGAAGTCTAAAACCCTTATGGCTTCTAGATTAATGCGTATTTAACCCAAAAGCCCTTCTCCGTTTGGATTTGAGATGAAAATAGCTCATATTTGTGTCATAATTACACGAAATAAAGTATGGTGTATTTAATTATCATGCCTACATCCCCCTTCCCCACAACCCTTTCACAAAAACTCAATATCCTGTTGGACAGGATAGCAGCTTAATTTTGACTTAAGTACGAGGAGGTACATCTCACGTTACCACTTTTATTTACCTTATAGAGTATATTCTTTATGGTTACTAAAAATAAAACTGAACAAAATAAAACTGAACTCTTTGACTATCTAGTAATTGGATCAAAAGAATATCTAGATCGAGACAAAAAATATCCCTATCCAGATTTACTGTGTCACGGAATGAATGCTTTAGCCCTAGAGATGAAGAAAAGTATTCCTTTCCCCAAAACAATGAATGGTTTTTTGGATCTATTGGAAAAACCAGTAAAAGATTGGTGTCCCATTTCTTTTATTCCCCAAGAATTCGATAGTGATTTTGGTTTGATGGATGAGGGCAGTCTCAGTGAAGAGGCTAATGATTATCTGGCTGAAGTATTATTGAAGAAAGGAGGAATCCCTGAATACGCCAGTCCACTCGTTAAACAACTAGGAATTGATAATGCAAAATTCACAAAGATTTTAGATAAGCTTCGTGATGCTTACAATAATAATCCAGAACAAGCGCAGCAGGAATATTTATTATTTCGTTCTTTCCTAATTCAAAATCAATACACTAGTCCTAGTGAGATTCGTAATACTTTTCTGCGTAATAAGTATATTTCTACTGAAGAAGTTGGAGAGTTATACGAAGAATGTCAGGAGAATCAAACCTATTGGTATTGCGATCGCTGTGGTGTGTTAACAGAAAAATACGGAAGATTGAAAGGTATAAAACCTCGTTTATGTGGAAACCATCATCAAAACCAAGATTATGTATATCAGGTTAAGTGGGAAAGAGGTTTGCTGCGGATTAAAGATGGTATTCATCAACGAGTTTGTTTCCCTGGGATTCCCGAACTTAATTTATATTCAGCTTTAGAAGTATTAAAAGAAAAATATCCAGGCTATTTACACCAAGTCAAATTATATCCTGGTTTGGATCGTTACGATTTACAATTGCATTTTAGCGATGGTGCAGTATGGGCGATCGATATTAAAGATGTGCGCGATCCTTATAAATTAGCTAAAAATCTCAAGCCTTTATATAGGGAGGGGAGTTTGCGTTATGACGAAAGTTTTTATGCGATCAGCGATCGCTGCATAGCAAACTATCCCGACTACTTAGAAATTCTCCGAAAAGCAGCAAAAGAGCTATCAAATGCAACTCATCTTGTTAGTGAGAATAGTTTGATAACCCGAGTCAATGAAAAAATTACCGAATTCCAGAAAGGAGGAACTGTTTAAATGTCTAGCAACACTTTGTTTGAACCGCCTGCTGATTTTACAAAGCGTCTTTCAGAATTAAAAAAACAGGGTGTTAAAGAACCAGCATTACTGTTACAAGTCGAACTTTGTTTTGCTTTAATGGAAAAGTTGGGTTTAGATGACGAACCAGTTACCGGAGTCTGGGCAATTTTAAGCGGGATGTTTATCAAACATCCTAAGTTACAGAATTTAAGTGCAGAAGATAGAAGAGCAATCGCCAATGTCAGACAAATTGTGCCTTTTTCAGCTCGCTTCAATTGGCTAAATGCGCTGCGAGACTATAGGAGAAATCTTCCTGAAAATTGGCGTAACTATGACTTTGATATTCAAGATTTAGATAATCAGATTATCGACGGTGCCAAAAACATAAAACAACAAGCTAATCGATCTATTTGTGAAAGATGTTTGATTGCTACATTAAACTATCACCGGAGAGAACGTAAAAAAGTAGAACCAAAAACTTATTATCAATTTGAAGCCCAGACAAAAGAAGAAACTGTAAGGCTACAGGTTAAGTTTACTCAAGATCAAGTTATAACCTCTTATCCTTTACCCTGGTTTAATGGAGTACAAGAGCGATCGCCTGTTACTGTTAATCTGGCTGACTTGGAAGCAGAAGCTGTTTTTTTAGATAAGAGAGAAGCAGTATTAGCACAGCAATATGCTTGGTCAAATACCGCTAAAGGTAATTGGTTAAACCGTTTTAGAAAACTAAACTATCATAAAGTTTTACCAGGAAATATTGTTGAGAAACAACCTGCACAGACTTTAAATATAGATGGATTTACTCACGTTGCGGGGATGGTAGCATCGGGAAAATCTACCCTATCTTTGTTGTTAGCTAGTAGTATAATTAGAAATCATCCCCACCTTCGTATAACTATAGTGGTTGGTGATACCCAATCAGCAATTAAAATAGCAAATCAAATTAATTGGTGGTTTTGTAACAATCCAGAAAACGACGATCCTGTAGCTGTACCAATTTTAGGAAGAAGCCAACGAGATAAACATTTACAAGGATTTTCTGATTCTGATGATTATCTGACACATCTTGAGAGAAGACAACCACACTGGGGCCAACGTTGGTTGAGTATTGTCTGTCCTTTACAAGCAAGAATTTCTCAAAGCGATCGCAATCATATTTTAAACGGTCAACCACTCAAACCAGGAACGGAACCCTGTCACAGTCTCAGAAAAGCACCAAAGGATAAGATAAAAACAGCCACTGGTGAAGCTTATTTTTGTCCTTTATTCAATCGCTGTCCCTCACAACAAGCATATCGGGATATGCGAAAAGCACGAGTCTGGATTACTACCCCTGGTGCAATGGCACAAGCAGGAATGCCTTATCATTACGAATTACGTCCTATAAAAGTTGGTGAATTAGTTTATGAACAGTCAGATATTGTAGTGTTTGATGAGGCAGATACGATTATTGAATGGTTTGATAAAGTTTATGCGGAACAAGTAACCCTAACTGATCGGAGTAGAGGAGGTGTATTTGACGATATTGGAGTTAAAACAGAACAGTCATATCGAATTGATTTATGGCTGTCCCCATTAAAGTCAAGATGGAGTCACATACAAAGAAATGCTCAAACTGCAATTAATGCTACACTAACGCTTCTAAGCGATCAATTAGGGCACGAAGTTCTGCAAAAATGGGTACAACAGGGTTATTTTACACCTCACGTTCTTTTTTATAAGCTGGCGCGTCGTTTGGCGGGGCTAGAAGAGTTTGATTCCGATCCAAAATCTGAAGAACAATTAAAAGATGACGAGCGAGATATAAAATCGATCGTAGATTATTTTGACGATTTTCTCAAAGAAGATCCTGTAGTCAGGCGCAGTAGTTCCCATCCTCCTACAAACAGTTTATTAGAAATTATCCAGCGCATTAATAACACGGGAGAAAGTGCGACTGATGAAGATATTTATAATGATTGTCGCCACTGGATTACTACTTTTTTCCCTGAGACACAAAGCAAATTAAACCAATTAAAAACAGAGTTAGATAATCTCAGAAGTCAGCCAAATGCAGAGGATTATCCATATCTGACAAAAGATGAGGATATAGATACTATTGATACTTTGGCTCTTCGTTTACAATTTGCTCTCACTATTACCTTGTTAGATCGCCATACTCAAATAGTCTTTTATGAATGGCAAAATCGACCTAATAATATTCGCGAAGTTTCTCCTCATCGCCGAATGCCCAGCGCAATGATGAATATTCTGCCATTACCAGTAACAGGGAGACAATTTGGTACTTACTATTCTCGTAAAGATAGTAATACTTTAAGCTTATTTGCTTATACCAATATTGGACGAGATTATGTCCTTAACTATCACCGCTTGTTAACCGATTTTGATGGACTAAGAGGCGCAAATGTTTTAGCACTTTCAGGAACATCCTATTTGCCAGACTCAACTACCTTTCATGTGGGAGATCCTCAAGGAATATTGATGCCAGAAGCAATAGCACAAGACGCAATTATGCAAAGTGAGTTTAAGTTTATTCCTCAGTTTGACGATAAAAATAAACCGATGCGGATTTCGGGTAATTTAAGTAATAAAAAGGCAGCCAATTCTAAATTTACCCAACTTGCTAAATCCTTAGTTACAGCTAGCGGTAGCAATCATTTGCTAGAAGAATTGCAAAGACTGAAAGACTTAGGCGAAAAAGATCCCGAACTATGGCAAGATCGCGATCGCATTTTAGTATTGGTAAATTCTTACGAACAGGCTAAATGGGTAGCTGATGGGATGCGTAATTATTGTTCCAGCTTTCGCCAGCAAATTTACCATCTAGTTAACGATGAATTAGAACCGACAAAAGACGGTAAATCCCAACCAGGAGAGCTAAAAAGAGCCGATATCGAAATATTTGGACACAATGAAGGTAAAATCTTGGTTGCTCCTACCAGTTCTATTGGACGTGGGTTTAATATCTTGAATAGTAACGGTAAAGCCGCTTTTGGTGCAGTTTACTTTCTGACTCGCCCTTATCCCCATCCTAATGATACACAAGCGATCGCTCAAGAAATGAATCGACGTGCTTATCAATGGTTAGATAAGGAAGACTTTATTGCTTGGGAACAAGGAGATGGTATTGCTCATCGTGCGGAATTATTGCGGAAAACAGCAAATACTTATTGGCGATCCATAGAACAACGTTCTTATTATAAGACTTTGCGAGATAATCAGGATTTATGTGCCTTTCCGCGCTACGATTTAGCAGCAACTACATTAGGTAGAATTATTCAAGCAGTAGGGCGTTTAATTCGGGGTGGTGTTCCTTTTCACGGTTATTTTGTCGATTCTGCTTGGGCGGATAATAGTGCTAAAAAGCTTGCTTCTATTAAAGGAGGAGAGGCTCCTAATTGTATCGATACAGAAGACAATAGCTTGTTGGTAGCAACAATCCTCAGAGTTTGCGATTATGCAGCCGAAAATGACTCTGTGGGAAATGCTTTATATAAGCCTTTAGCTGATGCTTTAGAAAACATTGAGGGAGTTGACTTCTAAAAGATTTTCTATAGTAATGTCAAAAGTAAAATAATTTTAATTTGGAGGACAGATTGTGAATAAGGAAAAAATTGTGGCTAAAAAAAAGATTATGACCAAGAAAAAGATTGTGACTAATAAAAAGAACGATACCGTTGCTTTACCAGCTCGTATGGATTTAGCGATCGCTTCGCTATCCAATATGAACATTGCTGTGTTAAATTTTCCTTTCCCTAAAGAAATCAAAAAATTTTGCCAAGATATTGAAGCAGTATTACGCAACAAAGAGAAAGTTTACCCTCCCTATCGCCAGTTAAATAATGGCATACTCGCTTGTACTTCTACCTTGACTTATGGATTTGAATATTTAGAAACTATAGATGCTATCGCCCAATATCGCGCTTTAGCCGTTGGTACAGGATCGGAATTAAATATACCTACACCAGAACAAATATATGAGCTAATTTATATTTGGGCGCAAACTTGGACAAAGCAGTATTTAGGAAAGAAAGGTAATCAAGAGGAGATTAAATCTGTATGCGATCGCTTTCTAAAAGCAATAGATAAAGTCCCTCAAAATTGGCAGTGGGAATCTATTAATCCCAAAACCTTGATTGAAGATATTAACTCTCAAAATGGCTTAGGTTATCAAGCTATCCCAAGTTTATTAGTCACCTTATTACACGAACAAACCTGCACTATTTCTGCCGGAGATACAGAACAAACACTCAAATGGTGCAAAGTGCAAGGAGGTGGTTCAACTAGAACAGGATTGCATTTGGTTAGTCAACCTTTTAAAGCCACTTATATTGACGATAATGATAAAGAGAGAGAAGGTTATTTTGCTTATCGATTAGATTTTAATTTGCATACTCAAGCGGGAAGATTTAACTCTGAAGGTCATCTCAAACCTTGGGTATTCTTACACCTTAGTTGTCAAAGATATGCTCATGAACCTTTAGTAGATGGTAATTATGGGCGAGATATTTCAATTTTAATAGGTATGAATCAAGCTCGTTTAGATAATTATCCAATTGACTCAACCTTAGTACGATTAACTATCAAAAATAATAATCAAAAATATTGGCAAGAACAATTACCAGATTTACTAGCAGAATTTAAAGCGCGATCCCTGGTTAATCCTAAAGATATTTTAAATAACCCAAGTAAATTTGGCAACTTAAATAATGCCGATAATTTCCATGAAGATGAATATTATATTGTTCATACTGAAGGATATCAATATAAACAAGAAGAGAAAGGAAGACAACACGGACATTATATTAAAACAGGCTTTAGTTTAAAAGAACGTGCCGATATTACCAATCAAGTATTGCGATTGCTAAATAATGTATTAATTCCAGATCAACCGATGGAATGCGATATTCCTGTACCTGCTGGTAAAAAACTGCCTTTAGCCATGACAGATTACGAATCTCATCGTGAATCTCTAATTCCATCTAGAGTTAAAAAACTCAAAGAAGACGAAAAACAACAATATATAAAAGAAAAGCAACTTGTTGTTGCAGATGCTATTAAAAGAGCAACGAATAGCAAGCAGATATATTTATTTATAGTTTACCGAGAAGAACATACTAAACTTTTAGTTATGCAGCAATTACGCCAAGCTTTCTTGTTGCAACATGGTGATAATTTTCCAGAATATATCAATGTTAAAGATGTTTTGATTAATGACTCCAGTCTCTTGGAAAAATTAGCTGTTTCTGGGTTACCTTCAGTTAATGATAATTTTGATGAAGAAATTAGAAAGCAACATCCATTGAAACGTCAAGCTTGGCAAAAGTTTATTAAAGAAAATATCGTTACTTTAGTCAAGGATAAAAATAATTGCGAGCTTTTTGCCATTATTGAAATCGGCAAAACTAGAGAATCAGGAAAACATCCTCAACAAAGTATTCGTGGTGCAGTGAGAGAAGCTTGTGTATTGGAGAATATTAACTCTCAAATGCTGCAAACAGTGAAACCAAAAGACAATTCAAAAGATGATGCAACTTATAGTAAAGCAAATGAAGGAAGAGTATTAAACGCAGTGTTAGATCTAACTCTCCGTCAAACAGGAACTTTATATGGAGTACCATCAGAAGTTTATCAAGTTGCAGGAATACCAGAAGATATTGCTCAAAAACTGGATGTAATCGCTTTTTGTCGGGTTCAAAAAAACAACTTTATCGGGAAAACTCCATTTCAATATGCAGTTGCTGTACGGTTAAATCCTATAGGTGCAGTAGATGTTTTACTTCCTAACACTCAACAATGGATTCCTTATTCACAAGCAGGAATAGCTATAGGTAAATTATTTCATCAAGCACGAAAGAAGGATCTAGATAGTCTCAACCAGATTCAAATGGAAGGTGGACAATTAGTCAAATTTGTGGCTGACGTTTTAACTCAACATCTTAAAAATCCCACAATTGCTTTAATTGAAGCTGATGTTTGGCGAAACGAAAAAAATAGCGAAGGAAATAACAATCAAGCTTGGTTTCAATTAAAGAATGAATACTTATTAGAAGAGCGAGATATTTTAAACTTTAGTCATGTGTATGGTCATAAGTGTCAATACAAAAGAAACGACAAAAAAGTCGATAAATTACTTGGTGTAATTCGTATTCGGAGCAATAATGAAACTCCTCAATATGTAACAAACAAAAAAAGTTGGGATGAAGATTGTCCAACTTCAGATTTTACAAAACTAAGTGGATTTATAGATAAAACAGTTCCAGAATTATTACATTACTTTTCTGTAGGAAGAATCCCAGATACCCAGAAAAAGACACAAAATGATACTAAAGCTAGAGAATTGTATAAAAGCGATAGCTCTGGTAATGTATATGGTGCCAATATTGCCTATAAACATCAACAAATGCTGGAAATGCTACCATTTTTTGTTCGTTCAGATTTTAAAACAGAAGACAAACTGAAAGCACTTTGTCGAGTACCGCATTTTTTAAGAACTTCTCCAGCATTTACAAGAGGAAATATTAGTCATCCATTCCCAATGCACTTGGGAATGACATTGATTGAAGATTTTCTGTGTATTTTAGATCTGGACTTATAGTAATAACTTTTCTCGTTTTTATCTCGAGAACAAAATATCCATACTCAAAAAAGAGGGGTCTAGATTTCATGATTTCTCATGCTAAGTTTGAAGCAAAAAAGCAAAAACCAATAACAAACAACAAATAACCAATAACAAATAACCAAAAACTAATAACTAATAACTAATAATTAACTAGCATTACTCAGAAGTTCTGCGATCGCTTTATTTTCTTCTGATTCCTGGGGTACCACAGCGCGGCGGGTGTCAGTAATCAACCAATCGAGGGCGGCAGCCTGGACATCGATAGCCGCACCAGTCTTATCAACGCAGTAGCGCCCAAAGACTAGCTTATCTACCAAGCGGACTCCTGGACTAAGGCGGGAGTATTCAAAGATGACACTGTTATCAACAGTTGCCCCTTTACAAATCCAACAGTTTGAACCAATTACCGATGGGCCAACAATCTTCGCACCATCTTCAATATGGGTCATCCCACCGATATAAACTGGGCCAGTAATGTCAACCTTATCCCAGTTAACAGCGACATTTAAACCCGTGTAGATACCAGGTGCTACTTGCTTACCCGGAATCGAGACATTCTTAATCTCCCCAGTTAAGACACCCCGCACCGCGTGCCAATAGTCTGGGACTTTACCAATATCTACCCACTCGAAGTCCATAGGGACAGCATAAAAGGGCATACCCATCTCCACAAGCTGCGGAAATAGATCGCCACCAATGTCATATTCTTGACCTGATGGTATATAATCTAAAACTTCAGGCTCAAAGATATAAATTCCGGTGTTGATATTGGTACTAAGAGCTTCTTCTACGGAAGGCTTTTCCTGGAAGCTTTTAATCCGACCAGTTTCATCTGTCACTACAACACCATAGCTGGACACTTGTTCTCGTGGGACAGACTTAGTCACGATTGTAGCAATCGAACCTTTTTCTTTGTGCTTCTTCAGTGCAGCAGACAAATCTAAGTCAATCAGGGCATCACCGCAAAGGACGACGAAGGTATCGTCAAAAAAAGGATAAAAGTCTTGGATTTTGCGCATTCCTCCCGCAGATCCCAGTGCCTTCCCCACTAACGAACCTTCAACAATAGATCCTTCAAACGAATAAGCAATTTGGACACCAAAGCGTTGCCCATCACGGAAGTAACTTTCAATTTCGTTAGCCAGATGAGAGACATTGACAACCACTTGGTCAAAGCCATGCTTTCGTAACAATTCCAGGAGAAATTCCATTACTGGTTTTTGCAGGATCGGAATTAATGGTTTGGGAATAGTGTGCGTGATGGGGCGAACCCGAGTTCCTTTGCCAGCAGCCAGAATCATGGCTTTCATAATTATTTTTTCCTCAAGCTAGACCACAGATTGATAATTTGGTCAATTGAGTCTCGTCCGATTAGTCTGTTGTGCTAGCAACTGACTACTTTGGCGAGACTTAATTTATTTATATACCGGGAAAATGACAGAAATTAGCGTTTTGAAACGGTAGATGGACAAAATTTTTTTGTACTACCGAAGGGATTTTTAACTAAATCGACTGTTTGCGGATAGTTATTCTAGCCAGATTGTGGATCTAGATTGCTAGCAAGTGGTGAAATAGTCACGCTCCAATTGTTGTTTTTCAACTCTTTCTGTCAATCCTGGTATGGTAGATGAAAAAGACACTAACTCGGTCTGGGAGTGGAGATTCAGTCCCAGACTGAGCAGAATCACCCTGGGCGTGCGATTGCCTGATTGCAGGAGCGAAGCCGATCGCAATTGAGCATCAGCTTTCATAGATCGCGATTTGGTACTACTCCAACACCCGGATTTTTAACTCTTGGTAGAATTCCTCTTGGGATAACTCAACCTTAGACTGGGCTGACAGCAACAGCAGTGCCCAAAAGACACCAACTCTGTCAGGGGCAGGAGAGTTAGTCCCCTTTCTGGGAGATTCACCCAATGCGATCGCGGATTCTGTTGTAGATACCGACCACCACTCTAACAATTGATCTAAATTCAGCCAATCCTTGGCGACAGATAATTTTTGCCAGTGACGGGAGAAGAATACTTCCAAGCGTTTAGCAATTTCAGTCAGATTTTCATCATGTGCCAGATGGGCTATGGCTTTAGCGGCTTGAGATCTCAAGATGGAATGGTGAGACTTAGTACGGGAGGGGGCAGGAGTTTCTTCTAACTGAGCCGCCATCTCCTGTAACTGCTGAATTAACTCCGAGAGGGTAACTGGTCGTCTTTTTGGCGGCGGTGCAGCCGTGCGACGGCGTAGATGCTGCTCTAAATGCAATGGTAATCTAGTATTCCCACTACCATCCAGATCTTCAGTTACTTCCTCGACTTCTATCTCTTCTTCCTCATCGATACTTTCGAGAGTGTTGGCTTTGAGTAAAACTAGCATTGATGCCCATAAAAAAGCCTGTCCGGGCTGAGATAAGTCAGTTTCTCCTGGCCTAGCTTCGGGATCGTTTAGGGGTAGGGTGCTTAAATAGCGGTCAATTACCTCAATCACCTGAACATCCCAAGGATTAATTTCCCCGCGCTGTGCGAGATCGATGAGCAGCGCAATGGCTTCGGTTGCAGGTGTCATTGGTTATTGGTTACTGGTTATTTCTCGTTTTGAATACCTACGATTGGGAATGACACGGGGAAACGGCGACGTGGAGAGTTTTTGACACTACCGATCCCACCGGACTTGATATCAATTGTCAGTTGCACCAAAAACCAAAAACTCACAACCAAAAACTCCATTCCCTATTCTCTCTAAAATCGAATGATGGCTATTGCTCCCCAGACTCTGCTGCTGATAAAGCAGGCAAGGGTTTCTCTTCTAGTTCTACTTTGTAACGTTCCATATCCTCCTGTAATTCCTTAATCTGCTTTTCTTTGCTTTTGATTTGGCTAACCACTTTCCGAGATGACATGTATCTGAGAAATCTCAGCCAAATACCGAACATCCAGGCAAGGACACCCCCAATCCCCATCGCACAAATCAGTTCAATTGCCAGAGGTGCTTCCACCTGAACCCCACTCACCACCTGAATCGCAACCGGAGTCGTGTTTTCCAGGCTAAATAAAGCCAAAACTAAACACAGAGCAAAAATAATCAAAAAATTAATTGGTCCCATCCTTATAGATCCTCGATCATACTTCCGTTCGCCAATTTTAGCAGGAGTACCAAGGTAATGTCAGGGTGTGGGATGTGGGGTGTGGAACCAGGGAGCACGCGCTCTAAACTCGATTGCCTTCAGCGAACTCAGGTTTACTATAGCGAGGGACTAGAGGCTCTTGGCTCTTGGCTCTTGGCTCAGGAAGAAAACTGTAAAATCAAGTGTTTGAGGAATTGAGAATGTCATAACTGTCCTGGCGGTTGCTGTATTTTAGATGGACACCATCTTACCATCCTGCAATTTTAGCAAATTCCTCCTGATAGCACTGATGAATTTCTTTATCAAAACAAACAAAAATAATTTCCCCAATCGATGAATTACTCATCAAGAATTTGCTAGTTTCAGCAAATGCCACTTTAGCAGCGATTTCTTTAGGGAAATGTAAAGCACCGACACCGATTGCCGGAAATGCAATACTAGCGATTGAATTTTGGACAGCTAATTCTAAACAACGGCGGTAACATTTAGCCAACCATTGTTCTTCCTGTTGGGAACCCCCTTGCCATACAGGGGCAACAGTATGAATCACCCAAGATGCGGCTAAATTATATCCCGGTGTAATCTTGGCATCACCAACAGCACAGCCATTTAATTGGCGACAAGCTTCTAGAAGTTGAGGTCCTGCGGCACGGTGAATTGCACTAGAAATAGCACCACTATATGACAGGTAGCTATCAGCAGAATTAACAATCGCATTGACTGAATATTGGCTAATATCACCGATTACAGGTCCTTTACTATAGGCATAGAATAAGCTAAAGTGACCCCGACTATGACGAGAAGAACGACGATAACTTTGCTCCGTAGACATTTTGCGATAATGTCGTATATTTCGTCTTTCCAATTCTTTATCCAAGTCATCCAATGCGGATGCTTCTGGTACAGCCATTGATAAATGGGGTTGACTCAAAATCTGTTGTCGAGTTTGTTGTAGTACTTCTCTCGCTCTGTTATAATCGCCTCGATCTACTAATTGTACCGCTTCTTTTTTAGCTTTTGCTGCCATCATTAATGCCGTTTGTTGACGGACTTCAGCATTAAATGGCAACTCATCTAATTGCACTTTCGGAATGGATGGTAGGCGCAAGCTAACGCAAAGTTCTTGTCGTTCTTCTTCTTTGGGGCTATCCCAAGCAAGGCGAAAATAACATAAATCATTAGTTTCTTCAATTGGTGGTACTTTTAAGCGCACAACTACATCTAGAGGATTGCTAAAAATCAAGTTAGGCAATTGGTAATGACCGTTATTATTAACTTGCAAGTCATTAAGAACTTCAACCAGATTAACACCAGCTTGAGGTTCGATTCCTAATGTCACACCTGTGCCAAAAGTTGATACTAAACCCAGTAATTCTTTAGCGAAGATATTCGGGAGTTGTTCGGGAGATTGAATATAATAGTAATTGCCATCACCGCTTTTAGCAATTGCTTCCATCAAGTCTTCATTATAATCGTCCCCAACTCCTAATGTGGTGGTACTTACGCCGCGTTTTGCCAAACCCTGTACATCGGAACTAATTACATCTGGGTTTGTCTCTCCCACATTTGCCAAACCATCTGATAGCAACATCACGCGATTCAAATGTTCTGGATTGAGATGTTTGCTTACTTCCATTCCTCCTTGAAGCCAGCCTCCATGAAGTGCGGTCATATTTCCCGGTTGTAAGCCTTGAATCTGACAGATAATTTCCGGTTTATTCTTGACTAAAGTACTGGGAACGATGGTTGATATATTATCGTCATACACCGTAACGCTGACTCGATCTTTTGTTAGTAATTGCTCTATTACATAACAGGCTGCTTGACAGGCATATTGAATTTTTTGACCTGACATCGAACCGGAACGATCGATGACAAGACCTATATTAAGTGTAGGTCGTTCCAGGTTA
Organism: Cyanobacteria bacterium UBA11153; assembly: GCA_003511885.1. GTDB lineage: Bacteria > Cyanobacteriota > Cyanobacteriia > Cyanobacteriales > Coleofasciculaceae > Limnofasciculus. The sequence continues at coordinate 2,670 of DOIX01000426.1, read as the reverse complement.
TTTTCATTATCTGGTGGGGTAATTCTGACTACTACATCTATTGTCGTTGGCGAGTCAGTAGCAACTGCTGTTCGTAAAGGAATTAGCTCAATATTCGGGATTTTCATGGCTGGTTATCTCTTTCTGTTAGCTGTGAAATCTTTGAGTTTTTGGGCAATAGATTGGAGTAGAGAATTATATTCGTTGGGACTGTTAGGATAGGGAAAATCTTCTCGGATGTGAAGTTCTAATCCCGGTAAAATCTCTAACCTTATCCATTGATTGGCGTTAATTTTGCTGGGTACGATCTCAGGTGTATGTGTGGTAAGATTTAGGGATGATGGAGTTGAGTAACGTTCCTGTTGTAGTTGTTCTAGATAGGCTAAAGCAGGGTTAGCAGGAGTGACGCTTAACTCTACACCTCCACTGAGGAGATTTTCGAGTTCGATGTTAGTTTTTTTGCGGGCTAGTTGGGCAATGGCGCTAGCACCAAATCCTTCTGATAATAAGCGTCTCACTACCAGAATTTGTAGTAAATGCCGATAATTATAGATGGCATAACGACCTTCTTTGAAAGGTTCATCTACCATCTCTAATGTGGTGTAATGCCTAACTAAACGGGGTGTTACCTCCTCTCGAATTCTCGTGTTTCCTGGTTGAGTTGGTAAATATTGGGGCAGTAAGTCGTTGGTAATTTGAACAAACGCTTCTAGCGACCAGCTAGGGTTACTTAAAGCTAGTTGTTGCAATATATTCATTTTTCTAGTTTAACAGTAACATTCTCAGTTGTCAATAACATTTCCAATTGTCAATAAAATCTACAAACAGTATATTGTTATAATAGGGTGTGTTGTGTAATGTCCTCTACAGGTAGCATGGATACTCCGCTTCACCATCCCCAAATTATTCACCTGGAAAATATCTCTAAAATCTATGGTACAGGCAACACTGAAGTCAAAGCCATCGATGGTATTAACCTAACTGTAGAAGAGGGTGAATATTGCTCAATTATGGGGGCATCTGGCTCTGGGAAATCTACGGCGATGAATATTATCGGTTGTCTGGATCGACCGACATCAGGGCATTATTATTTAGATGGTGTGGATGTTTCTCAATTAGATGATGACGAGTTAGCCTGGATTAGAAATGTTAAGCTGGGATTTGTTTTTCAACAGTTTCACTTATTATCTCAACTCACGGCATTGGAAAATGTAATGCTCCCGATGGTGTATGCTGGTGTTCCCCCGAAGGAAAGACGGGATCGCGCCCTGGAAGCTCTCAAACGAGTAGGATTGGAAAATCGCAGCTCTAATAAGCCCAATCAGCTATCTGGCGGACAACAGCAGCGAGTTGCGATCGCGCGTGCTATTGTGAATAGACCTGTTCTACTTTTAGCGGATGAACCAACTGGGGCACTAGATTCTCGCACTACTGCTGAAGTTATGGATATTTTTACTGAATTGAATCATAGTGGGATTACGGTTGTGATGGTAACTCATGAGCCGGATGTTGCTCGCTTAACTCATCGGATTATTTTGTTTCGCGATGGTGAGGTTGTCAATTCCCATTTGACTCCGGATGAAATGACTGATTAGTTGTTTGTTATTGGTTGTTTATTGTTAGTTTTTGCTTGTTTGTTCAACTAACTCCTAACCAATAACCAACCCTAAATTAATTTAAAGTTGTTATGGATAATTGTGGGGATTTATGACTGCGTAAGAAACCGACTAAGTTTTGGACAAATGATGTACCTATTTTTTCTTTGGGGCTTTCTTCTGTCAAGTCTGTGGGGACAAGATTAATGGCTTGGCTGGGCAGGTTACTCGCTAATAACGGTACTTCTTCCGCTAAACCAACTGCGATGAATAGATAGGCAATTTCCTGAACTTTCCCTATTGGTAGTCTCAATTCTTTTGCGATCGTATTTAGAGATATAGTGACTTTTGTGTATTCCCAAATCTGCCATTCCAGAGGAGTCAGATGGTAACTGGGTTCCTCGGTAATTGTCCCCACTATACTTCCATCTGGATCTGGTAATTTATCTGCTAAAGTTGCCCAGTTTTTTCGGGATCGCAATCCCATTAATGTTGCTCCTGTCGCTGATATACTTAAGCCTGTCATTTCCTGTCCGGGTATGGGCACTTTTTGATCGAATTTAAACTCAGCTTCCTCAATTTGAAATAAAGCATAAATTTGCTTTATTACTTGAATCTGAAATAGCTGTTTTAGTTGTTTTCCTTCTAAAATACCGTTATTTTTCAGACAAAGCCCTAATGGCTTATTTATTGGGCAACAACACTGGACTACTTTACCCATCACGCGATCGCTAACCCATTGGTATTTTTGTATTATCGACACTAAACCTTGATAATCTAATCGATTAGCTACAGCGACAATCTGTCCCTGAAATATCCAGACATAATACACTGATTCTTCTGCTCTTTGAGTGTTTCCTAATGGACGGAGCATTAGTAATCCACTTTTTCGGCCTTTTTCCGCCCAGTGGAAAATTTCTGGTAACGAAAAGTCTGCGATGTACCCTACTATACTCATAACTTGTACATAGAAGTTAAATAAGCTGCTGCGCATTTAAACCGGATATTTTCAAGTTAGGGAAATAAGTCATCAAACCTTCTCCCCAGCTCCCCTGCACCCCTGCTCCCCCTCATTCAAAACAGATAAATTAAATGC
>DOIX01000017.1:29709-70220 GCA_003511885.1 Cyanobacteria bacterium UBA11153 | reverse complement strand
TAAGTAAGGTTTTGAATCCTTGTTTTAATTCGGGGGTTAAAGATAAATTGATCGGAGAAATAGTAGGGTAAATAAGTTGACAATAGGGGGCGAGTCGCTCGTCGATTCCGGGTTGGGCGAGGAGAAAGCGAACTATTTGGTTGTCCAGATAAAATTCACGAGCTAAAAGGGTAGATTTTGCACTCGTGCTATCGGAAACTAGATGTAATAAATTATGACGAATTAAAGGAGCATCTGGGGCAAAATGGATGCGTTTAGCCAGTTTATCTGCGGCATGAGGGCAGAGTAAATTGAGGGCTAAATCGACACTGGGAAGCTTGCAGCGGATGTCGTCTTGGAGGTAGGCGTAGATGCGATGGTAGCGGAGATCCAATTCCGGGGCAAGTGCGATCGCAATTATATCTACATCGAACTCCGATAACTCAAATTGCTGCTGTAACTGGGCTAAACGGGAATCGGCGGGGATGAAATCTGATGGGAGATTGATTTCGGCATTTGGGTGAAATAGGGGAACGCCAGGGGGATGAGAGAGGGAACGATGTATGTCTTCTGAATTAACATGTAAGCCGCGATAGGAGTCGGTAGCGGCAGATTTTCCGTAGGCGATTTCGGCGGCTGCGAGGGCGTATTCTAAACGTATATCTAATCTTTGTAATAGAAAAGTTATTTCATTAACAGGAGATTCAACCTTCATCTCTGCTTGAGTAAATTCCGCTGATACTTCTTCTGGTAAAACTGTATCTGCCATGGGATCGAGTATTTTTTGAATCTGTCTCTCCATTCTTTTCGCTGCGGCAAAATCTGGTTTTAATGCCAAAGATAGAGTAATTTTATCCAGCGCTTCCTCAAATTCTTCTAATTGATAGTGACAAATTCCGATATTGTAAAGAGTATCCGCATCAGCGCCATAAAGTTGTAGAGAATAGTTAAAATATGGCAAGGCTTGAGGATAGTATTCAATTTGGGCTAAGACTGTTCCCAAGGCAAAGGCAATGTCGCGTTTTTCTCCGATTGGATAGTAATTATCCCAGATTTGCTCAATTGCCAAATATACTTGACCTTTAATTGACTCCGAAGCCGATTCTACCTGCTGCATTAATGTAGGAAAACAGCCCCAAAAAATATTCGCATCCCAGAAACTCAGTCGTAAATAGGCGAGAATTTGTTCTAAACTTAAATTCTGATAATTTTTTTCAATTCCTTTTTTTAAAGAGAAGAAATCATCAGGACTAGATTTTTCTATAGCTTCGCGATAAGCTAGGCGCGTTTCTCGATAATCTTTAGAGAAATTGCCTAAAAGAAAAGCACAGATATCTAAGCTGGTATGCTGGTGACTTGTATCAAGAAATTGCCCTCCTTGATTTTGAATATATTGCGCGATCGCGTGATAGTTTACCATCATGGAGAAACTGCCGTGACGAGTAATTTTGGGGTCACCGCGATTTTGGAGGGTAGAAGGATGGCTGTAGCCTTTATCGCCGGAAAGAAGTAACATCCGTCCTCCACTGAGATGGCATAAATTGCGAATACCTTCAAGTGCTGCAACAGGAAATACGAGGGTAGTATGGGTTAGCTGTTTCTGGTAATCTTCGAGAATGCAGTTGAAGTCTGAATCCTCGTAATATCTGTTGGTGACGAGGCGATTGTGGTAAATAGTTTCTAAATGTTTGAGCAATTCTGGATTGTCAAAATTGGCGACGGGTTGAGATGTAGAGAGAGTAACTAATCGTTCGTATAGTTTGCCATTTTCAAGATAAAATATATCTTGAGGGATACTGTCGAAAACATAGTTTGCCAGGATGATAACTGGGTTTTTCAGGGTATCGACAGAGAGGATATTGCCAGACTGACTCAGTTTAATTTCGCGATCGCATTCTAGATCGAAACAGGCAAAGTCGAGGATGCCTTGAGAAATTAAAGGCTGCAACCAAGGATGAGACTGCCAATAGTCTAAATTCCGTTCCGTAAAATCTGTCATAATATACTGAAACGGAATATTTCGGCAGATGGAATTTGTATGGATATCCTGAAATCGTTTCAAGAAATGGTAAGCCAAGCGACCGCAACCCGAACCGAGTTCGATAATATAAATTGGTTGAGTTCGATCTATTTTACTAAAGTTTTCTGAGAAATCAGTTTCCCCATAGCAATCTCGGAAAAAGCCAAAAACAACTTTGGCGTAAGCGTTGGCAATAAAAGGGTTACTTGTTATGTAGTGAGGGACAGTGCCTTGACTCCATGCTTGAATGCTTTGTTGTTCAAAATAATTGCGTTGGAGTTGCCAGAGGAGAGAATCAGATAAACGCTGATTTTGTTCCAAGATAATAGGTGAATTTTCCGGGGTTTCGGTGCTAATCTCAGCCATTTTGTTTCAGATAAAATTGTAGGATTTTTTAGATACAATTGGGTTAATGTTACAAATAAATTTTGGATATTTGCGCCATCAATGACTGAAATATCTGGTGTCTGACACTTTCAATAGGACACCCTAGGAAATCTAAGCCTCTCATGACAATATCAGCGATCGCAATTTGAAAGCCTCCTGAGAATTGAGTTGACGTTTTCCGTTTAATACATCCAAAATCGTTTGTTCTCGATCGAAAATCCCTAAAAAATCTTGTATATTTAGATTATAGTCTTCCATTAAAGTTTGTAATAATTCTCCATCAGTTAATTTAGGAAACTTTTCATTTTGTTCTTCATAATCATAGACCAACAATCCTAACACTCTTAGATAATCTCGATCGTCTTGATTGAGATTATTTCGATCTAATATTGAGTATATTCTTTGCTGAGTTACAATTAGTTCAGCGTCACTCGTAATAGGACGAGGTGCAAATTCTACGATTAAATTAATGTAATAAGAGCTAGGGGCTGTTAAACCAGTTGTCATTTTTCCAATTCTCTCGATTGTAATCTTTATGGGTTAAAACGGCACGAATAAAAACGATTTGTGCTTGATAATCAATATAAGTAATTAAGCGATAATTATTACCACTGACATTAAAAACAGTAAAGTTGCCAACTAAATCAGCCAAGGGAAATAGTTGACGCAATTGGGCGAAGTTCTCAAGGGAAGATTTACTAATTCTATCATACCATAATAATAAGCTATTTCTAGCTGTTGAGTTCTTTTCCCAAAATTCTCGTAAACTCCTCCGACTAATCACCCGCATGGTTTTCAATGTTAAGTGTTAAGTTTCTAGTTGATTTCAAGCCTTCTGTCTTCATCTGTTCCCGAATGCTTTCCACCTTAGCCCAGAAGGCTTGCTCACCGATCTCAATTCCTAGGAGGAGGATTGGCATCATCAAAGCCTAGATTTCGCAGATCTGGAAGTTCTGTTGTTCCCGGAGTCCCCAAAATCTGTTCTATATCAAACAACAACTTATATATTTTATTCGCTATCCTGTCTCTGCGCTCGGATTTTCTTTGTTGCTCCCTTTCATAGATTGTATGTGACAAAGGTATTATTTTGTGTCCATATTTATCTATTAATCTGGATAATTCTTTCATTTTATCACTGATGGAATGTCTCAATTCTGTGGGGATCCGTTTCTCCAGATTTCTTAAATACTTTTCAGCGTTGAATTGCTTCTCGTAGTGATAATTTGCTTGAGTATCGAACCAATTAGGAATCGACTTATTCCATCTCAGCTTTAGAGGCTGTGAAAACTGCTTACCTTCCTTGACAACAACATTCTGAGCTAGATTTAATTGTAGCTCTATTGGTATCTCTTTAGCCTCATCTATTCGGTAAGCAAACACAATTTTTATATCTCTATAACCCCCATCTTTTTTGGGATGAGTAAATAACTCATTTGCTTTGATAACCCGCAATATTGGGTTGTTTTGATCGGGAGCATTTTTAATTTTTTTCGCTCCTTCATATAAAGCTCTCATGTTTTCATAGAGTATAGATCCTCTTAGGGTATCCTTGACATCCTTCATTTGTAGATCCCAGAAAGGAGCATTTTCCTTTTCTACTTTTGTTTTCAACTTTCCTGCTGATTTTTTCTCTAACTGTTCTTCTGATTTTGCTTTCAACTTCTCCAGAATTCTTGAAATTGACTTGATGGGTGCTAGAATAGCTACTCCACCTGTCGAACTTGCCCACATTGTCATCTTATTGGCAATATTGAGGTAGATCAGTTCCGCCAGTTTCTGCTGCTGTAAAGTGACTGACTTAGCACGATGCATCTGATGTTCTCGGTTTGTCGAAGGATGTCGTTTAGGTTTTGGAGTTTCTGTAATTTCTTTAACTTCTGTAGCTTCTGCCTCTGTTGTAAATTTTGTCGCTAACTCAGATATTATATTATTTATTTCCCCTATGTATTTGAATTCTTGATTGTCGATTTGTGACCTTATATAGTTGACTTTTTGCTCCAAATTATCTTGGTTATTCTGATTACTAATCTGCAGCTTTATATGATTTTGTAGCTCTGATGTTGTAATTGTGTTGTCATTCCATTCCCCAATAATTATATCCCTCTGGACTATTGGTTTTAGTACGCTTTGTTGTTGTACCACATGAGTCAATTCATGGGCAATTAATTCTTGTCCTGCCCGACTTTCAGGGTTATAGGTTCCCCGTCGGAAGAAAATATCTTTTTCCGTCGTAAAGGCACGGGATTGAATTGATTGATTCAGTCGATCGGATTGATTGTCGGTATGAACTTTTACCCCACTAAAATCTGCTTTCAAGGCATCTTCCATTGGTTGGCGAATAGTATTAGAAAGTGGTTGTCCGCCGCCTTTTGACTCCTGAATTGAAGTTTCTAATTCAGGTGTAACAGCCATGCTATCCGGAGATAGATGTTGGATTGTGGGCTTCATCCTCAGTGGAAAATTGCGATTTGCGCTTCTTTGCAGCGCTTCGCTATCGCGCCCCTGTATTTCTAGTTGCTGTATCCTTGAGTTTTCCACCCCATTAATCTGACTGACAGCTTGTTTCGCCACCAAATCGGCTTCCTGTTCATATTTATCCCCAGGTGTGCCAATCATCAGTTTGGGTTGAACGAGTAATTCATGAGATAAACCCCGAAACAGTGGTTTGGCTTGTACAATCGGCTGATTTGTCAGGCGTTGGTTAACTGCGCGATTGCCAATCGAGCTTTGTAATTCTTCAATTGGATGGGGAGAATGTTGAGGGTTTTGGGCCAGAGATGGGGCAATCGCTTCTTGTTGTCTTTTTGGGGCAATCGCATTTTTGGTTTGATTCATTTTTTGGTGTATCATCAAATTTTTCTCCATAATCCAGCTCGATATAGTTTATGCACAACTCCGTAAGATATTTAAGTACCTAAAGAAGATAAGCGGGTATTTTGTTCGGTCATGCACTTGGACATTTCATTAGAAACAATTTGCTCTATCTTCATTTGTTCCTTACTTTCCTAGCACCTTTTTTACCTTTCTATTTCGTGATTTCAGCTTTTGACTTTTCGCTATATCATCAAACTCATCAAGAGCCAGATTGTAACCATCTAAGTGTTTTTTAATAGTGTTGCTTTCTTTGTTCTTTGTCTGCGAAGGCAAAATATCTGTCTCAGTTCCCGTTACTACGTGAAGGATCGTGCGCAATTTTACTCCATAGATAAATCCCTCTCGAAGAGAGTCCACAGATTTTTGTGAAATTTGTGTGTCTTCCGGACCTGACGTAAAAGTTGCTAAACGCTCTAGTGTATGTTCAGCTTCAATACCAAAGAGCTGACTATCTTGGCTTCCTCGATAAGTGCTATAGTCTCTGGCTAACAAAGAGGGTGGTCGGAGTAAGCCTTTTTTGACATCAAACCCCATTTCTGGATCTTCAAGTTGTTTTTTAGCCTCTTGAACTTTGTCTCTCATTTCCTCAATTCTTTCAGGTACAAATGCTTGACGCATCTTGTTCTCATTCAAGTCAAGATATTTTTTATATTCGTCTTTAAATTCTTTGTAAAATTCAAGTGCTTTAGCACTATTTTTATTTAATAGGGTTGTATCTGCTACCATATTATCGCTGCTACCACCAGCACTACTTGATGCAACTCTTGCCGCACTTTCAGGTGTATAGAAAAGTCCGCCTGATAAGCAAGCATCCAGGGAGAAGGGGAGTTTGTTATCTTGGCTTTTTGTCTCCTTCCCTGATTTTTCATAAGCTGTCATAACGATTTTGGTTAAGATGCGATCTATATCTTCTTTAATGGCACTAGAAATCTCTTTGTCCGGTTGCTGTTCGCCCAGCAATAATAGATCGACATCTGATGAAGGGAATAATTCGCGACGAGCAGCAGATCCAACCATCAAAACAGCAAAATCATCGATATTCATTCCTCGATAAGCCAAAACTGTAGCGATAATGTTTTGCACGAACTGAGTGACAAACTCATAAATTTGATATTGCAGTAATAACGGCTTTTCAATTCCCTCATCATAGGTTTGACAAATGGCTGCTAGCTGCTCTGATTGTTCTTCAATCGGATTGTTGTAAGGGTGCTCTATAGATTTTCTTTCTTCAGAACTTGCCAGCCACAGAAGCTCAGTATTTGCTTGTTTTCTGAGTTCCTGAATCATTTCTTTGTTTGTGTCTTTGCTATTCTGTTCGAGCAAATCATTGCTGGCAACTATAATTTTATTCAAGTAGTGCTTTTTTTTCTGTGAAGATCGAGCATTATGATATTTTTGTACCTGCTGTCGCAAATAGCGAATAGACTCAGGATTTCCTGCTTCATCTAGCTTTTCCACTGGCATAATCGATCTCTGGATAACATTTGGTCTGGGAGCCATTATGTTGCCTTCACCCAGAAGCGTATTTCCATTCTGCTGCACCACATGGGTTAATTCATGAGCAATTAATTTCTGTCCTTGGTGATTTACCGGATTGTATTCTCCCTGTCTGAAGAAAATATCTTTTCCTGTGGTAAAGGCTTTAGATTGAATCGATCGATTGAGTCGATCAGATCGATCGTTAGTATGAACTTTCACGCCCCTAAAATCTGCTCCCAAGGAGTGTTCCATTGGTTGACGAATTGCATCAGAAAGCGGCTGTCCGCTCCCTTTTGCCTGTTGAATTGAGGTTTCTAGTTCGGGTGTAGCAGCCATGCTATCTGCGTCACATATGCGCTGCACTACTGGCTTCATTCTCAGTTTTGTATCGTCATCATTGTCTTTTTCGAGAATTTCTTGCCGCTGAATCGTTGCGTTTTCCGGTGCATTGATTTGATTGACAACTTGTTCGGCAATGCTATCGGCTTCTTGTTCGTATTTATCTCCAGGTGCGCCAATTGTTAGTTTAGGTTGAATTGCTAATTCATGAGATAAACCCCGAAACATGGGCTGGGCTGGTAACTTAGGTTGATTTGCCAGGAGTCGATTAACGGCTCGATTGCCCATCGCACTTTGCAATTCCTCAATGGGGTGAATGGAAGATCGGGCGATCGCGCTTTCTCTATTAGTGGATGCGATAGCGAAGCGCTGCTGCAAGCAGCGCGCGTTTTTATTTTTGCTCAGTTTTTGGTGTCTCATATTATTTTCCCTTGAATTCAGTGTAATGGTGTTGGAGTTACCTAAAGCTTTCTGTTGTTCTTCTTCACTTCCTGAAGATTTGGAATGTATGAGAAAATAGGGAAAGTTAAATAGCTGAGTAAACCATTTGCTACTATTTGTTCGTGTTCTTGCAGAATTTTCGATACTTCTGTTATGGTTTCAGATGGCAGATTGTAAACAGCAGCAGCTTCGATAAATTGTTCTGGACTATCTGGAACAATAGTTTTATATAACCAACCCAAGATATTATGCCTGGTAACTTTCGATGGATGAGATAACAACCTGAAAACACGATCGACATCCTGCTTGCCTAAAAAGGGTAAGATGGATACTGAAGCCCGATCTGCTAAAACGGTTTCGTCAGTCTCGATAATCTCCAGTAAACGCTCGCGAATTGGGACTATTTCTTCATTTAAGAGTTGTTCGTAGTCAATCTCCTGTAAGCCGACTGTTGCTGCCAAAGTATTATAAAAATTATCTCGATCTGTCAATCCCTCGATCAGATAATTTATCCGCATATCTTCCGGAATTACAGAAGGATAAAAAAGAAGATTTGACACTGCTTGTGGATTTTTCCACTCTTGTAATATCGAACGGATAAGGACAATATCTTCTTCCTCTAAGTTGCCCAATTTATTCCTGTTCGATAGCAATTCATCTAAATCTTCTGCTTCCAGAAATTTCTCTATTTTTTTGCTCATAAACCTCTATTCTGATTTGACTAAAATTGTATAGGCTAATGAAAAGTCGTCTGAGAAACTATATTGAGATCCCTGCAACTTGACAAACATTGAATAAGCACCATTACTCACTAAACCAAAGGATCTATCTGTAGGGTGCGTTACGCTTAAGCTAACGCACCCTACAGTATTGGTAGCGTCACTGATTAAGTTTTATATAAGTTAACTGGATTTATTATAGCGATCAAAATCTCTGTCCTAGGGCTTGCCGTGCTTTAGTTAATATAATTTAATATTTTTAGCGATCGCGTTAACCAAAGGTATGTTAGTTAGCCGGGAGGAAGTTTTACAGTATTCCCAGAGATAATTTGCTTGGAAAATAACTTATAGTCTGTGCTTTCTAACTCATTTGCTTCCTCAGTTCTCTGAGCATTTTACTGCTACCTTGTTTAAATGCCTTCTTTACCAGATCGGGAATTAACTCCAGAATGGGTAGGTCGGGAAATGTAGGACTAGTGTTAGATTCAACATATTTGCCATCAGTAAGAACGTTGATTGTGAATTTTTCGGCGGTATATACCCATACTTCTGGAACTTCTAGGACTTCATAAATATCAAGAGTAGTTACAGAAGTTACATCTGCTTCAATTGCCAGATCTGGTGGGGGATAAACTGTGAGATCCATCCTCAGACAATCTCGCACTTGTTGAGCATTTTGGATATAAAAACAGGTGTCTGGTTCCAGCCCCACTTCCTTGGCTTTATTCTTAAATGTAGTAGCGCCAAAGTCTTCCCAATCTCGTTCTTGGACATCGAGAATGGTGGTGACTATATAGCCAATAATTCTATGCGGTCTTTCATGGGCGGGGAGGGGTGACATAATTTCTAATGTTCCTTTACTGTAAGTAATTCTCGTTCTAATTCCTTCAGCTTCTCGTTCCTCCAAAATCGCTTCAAATTCCTCCCAGTTTACGTCATGGATAGTAATGATGCTACCGGGGTTGAGCTGAATTTTTTTGAGGGGAATTGTGACGGGTATGGCAATAGTCATATAATGTAATCCCTTGAGAGTATGTTTGAAAAGCGATGTTTTTTTTTACTCCTCACCTTTGAGCCTGAAAAATCTGTTTGGCAGTCAGATTAAGTTCGGGAAATGTAGGTGAATCAATTCTCTCATTTTCCCTAAACTGCTGGACTTGATATTCCCCATCGACAAGTTGGTAGAGAGAGAGAGTAGGTTGTTTTGGGTTGCCAATAAATCGCACTCCACCCAAACCTAGATAATCAACAATCCAGTATTCAGGAATACCCATAGCTTCGTAGTCAATGAGTTTGTACCCATAGTCATCGCGCCAGTTGGTACTAACAACTTCTATGATTAGGGGGATGGATGCGCCATAAATGAGGGTTGATTTTTTCGACCATAAAGGTTCGGATGCTAGATGGCGACGATCTACTAATAGCAAGTCTGGATTATAGCCCGTTTCCTTGTCGCTGGGTTTGACTAAGGCTTTTGGAGGAATGCGATAAGGTAAATGGAGTCGGGTGTATTCTAGGGTTAATTCTTCTGTGAGAAATCCTGTCACATCTTCATGGGGTCCACTGGGCTGCATCTCTATAATTAATCCTTCATGTAATTCGTAGCGCCTATCTTCTGGTAGCCAGTCAATAAATTCATCGAAAGTTAGTAGTTTGGGTAATGTTTGAATCACAGTAATTACCTCACTTTGAAGCCTCAAAAATTTGTTCCGCCGTCAAATTCAGTTGTGGGAATGTGGGTGATTTAATAATATCGCTGCCCCTAAACTGCTGGACTTGATACTCACCATCAACAAGCTGAGAGAGAGAGAGTCGGTTGTTTGGGAGAACCAATATATCTGATTGCGCCTAAAGCGGCGTAGTCTACAACCCAATATTCAGAATTCATACTCAACCAGTTTAGACCCATACAGCAAATGAGGTACACTTAATTAAGTATCAACATTTAAGCAATTGGTTTGTTAATTTCTACTACTGTACCTCATAGCAGCGGGAAGCGCTGTAATCGTCACGCCAATTTGTACTGACAATTTCAATCACCATGGGAGGAGTTGTATAAGCTGCGGCTGGGCTGGGACTAGCTTTCATTCGCGGCCATTCACTTTTAGCGAACACAACAATAGTAGGTAGGCATAATTAAACGAACAATGGTGGGCAATGCTCAAACAGAATCGAACCCTTACTCAGAAGCTATTGAGAGCCTTGCCCACCCGACAATTATATTATCCAATAACAAATGACTACCAATGTTTGGTCATATTTGTCTAACACCTTCTTAGGTTACGACTTCCGCACTGACAGTTTCCGCTGGTTGATTGCTATTTTCTTCTATTTTTGAGGCTGAATGTAATTCCTCTTCCAGCACCTGAATCGCGCCGCTGATGCGGAGTAAAGTTTCCCGAAGATTGGCTTGTTTTGCTTCTAATTCTGCCAGCATTTTTTGTCCCGATTCAAATTCAGATTTGAGGGATTGGAGGCGTTGTTCGAGTTGCTGTTTCATAGTAAATCAGATTGCTTAATGGGAAAGATTGCGATCGCGCTTGAGTGAGAATGAGCGATCGCCGTTTGATACTTCATTTCCTACTTCAATTTAAGCAGGCTGAGTTGATCGTAATTTTAGGCTTGTTATTTCAGCTTTGAGGGTCGCAATTTCTATTTGCTGTACCTGGACAAAGTTATCATGTTTAGCTTTAAGTTCTTTGATCGCTTCAACTAACACTCCGGCTAACTTGTCGTAGGAAATAGCTTTATACTCGTGAGATTTCAAGTCATAGACGAGTTCGGGAAACTCAGTCTCTACTTCTTGAGCAATCAGACCGATTTCTCGCTGACCTACAGAGAAACCTAAAGGTTTGGACAATTCATTCCACTCAAACGATATTCCCCGAATTTTTTCCAGCTTTTCCAACACATTAGTAAGCGGATTTAGATTATTTTTTAATCTGATATCGGAGGCAGTATTACTAGCACTAGAAGTTCCCCTGATTGCAAGATTGCCATTCGTTTCTATTGACATATTCCAAGTCGATCCTGTACCACTATCACTGAAAAAACGTATCGGGCCATTGGTTGAGACAATCCGTATCCAATTGTCTCTTACTTGGGAATAAAGTCCTAAATCACTTGTATTGGTAATAGCAGTATCTCCACCCCGTTGAATAACGCCGTTGTTAATGTGAATTCTGCCATTGACATCTAAGGTTTGTAAGGGAGTTGGTGTGCCGATACCGATTTGACCTCGATCGAATGCAAGGACATTTGGATAATTAGTACCATTGTTCGTTTGATTGAAGATCCACTTTACAATGCTATTACCCGCGCTAGTATTCAGGTTTAAATAGTAGAGAGATGGTTCTTTTTTTGCTTCAAGTCTGAGGGTACTTCCATCATAATCATTGAGTGTTTGTATTGTTAACTTTGCCCCTGGAGTGGTTGCACCGATACCGACGTTACCACCTGCTGGATTGAGTACCAAAGGTCTAACTCCTACAGTTTGATTCATTGCCTGAATCGACCCGTAATTGTTAGTTGTATGATACCCCAGCAGAAGTTGATAATTAGTATTAGTGGCACCCTGGATTAGTAACTGTTGAGCATCTGCTGTTGCTGAATAGTCTGCTTTGATAGTGAGTGTTCGGTTTGGAGTGGTTGTGCCAATACCAACATTGCCACCAGTGGGATTGATTATGAGGCTGCCTCCGCCAGTATTTTCAATAATAGATGAATTGCCCCCCGCACTGAGAGGACGGACAATGAAGTTGGAACCATTGTGTTCCAGCTTCAGGCTAGCGTCAGCAGTTGTATCATCGATTTGAACTTGTAGTTTTGCTGCTGTATTTGTTGTACCAATACTGACATTACCATTAGGAAGGATAGTCAATGCCTCAATAATTTGTTGTTGAGTGGTTCCGGCTTTTTGGGTTCTTATCCGTAAACCAATATCCCGATTTGAACCATCATCTCTGGCTTGTAAAAAAGCCAAGTTAGCAGTACCATATTCTTTCAATTGTACATGACCTGACAGCTCGATACTGGCTTTACTTCCGCTGACTCCTCCAGCTTTCAGTACCGTATCCTCCGAGGTAGGATCGATAGCAATTTCCAGTTTTGCCCCTGTAGAATTAGTTGCGCCAATACGAACGTTACCAGATAACGTAGCATTGGTAGCAGAAATATTACCGCTAACTTTTAAATCACCGCCGCTAATTTCTAGTTTTACTGTGGGAGTGGTTGTGCCGATTCCAACATTGCCATCACTACCTCTGACAAACAATTCTTTGCCATTACACCCAATTAATACATTGGAATTAGTGCCCGAATCACGGTTGAGATAAAGGTGCTTACCAGCGGTAATCGTATTAATATTCCAACCAGATGACCAGCCAATGAATTGTAGTTCACCCATACCGCTACCATTAAATAAAATATGAGCGAAATCTGAGGCAGAATTGGCAATTTTTAATTTAGATGTACCTGTAGATGTCGTACCAATACCAATATTGCCAGTTACAGAGAGATTCCCACTCAAGCTTTGATTGGTAGCAGAAATATTCCCACTAATTTTTAAGTCACCACCGCTAATTTCTAGTTTTGCGCTTGGATTTGTTGTACCGATACCAATATTGCCGTCATTTCTGACATAGAAAAGACTATTACTATCTGAGTTAGTAACATTCAATCCGGCTGCTGTATTATCTTTGGTTGTGCCTTTAATTCTGGTATTACCAGTAACAGTTAAACTGCTAGAGGTAATGCTACCTGTGGCTTTGATATTTCCAGATACTTCTAATTTTTCACTTGGATTTGCTATGCCAATCCCGATATTTCCAGTTACAGAAAGTGTACCAAGGATACTTAAACTACTATTTAGTTCAGCTAGAGATTTGGTTCCATCACTTTTACTCCGGAGGGTAATTTCTCCGTCAATGGTAGGGAGACGCAAGCCAGAATATGCGCGAATGCTATTGTCTATCTCGCTGACGAGATTGTTTTTAATGGTTAGTTTGGCTAGGGGTACATAATTTTGTAATTCTGAGGAAGTTGAAGTTAATTGAAAATCGGGATCTTCTTGCCACCGTCTGCTGCTAGTATCTAATCCTGTTGTCTGTTGTTCGGTTAGTTTGGGTTTGTATCCGATATATAAGGTGTAAGTGCCGTCGGAAATTGTGGTGTTGGTATTGCTGACTATTTTGGTTAAGTCTATTTGTTGAGAATTGAGCAATATAATTTGCTGTCCTTGAGGATTGATGGCACTTCCTTCTGATACTTTGACGGCTAAAGCGTTTTCTATTTTATCAATTTTTAGTCCTTCTCCAATACCGGATACATGGAGGAGGTGATGATGCCAGCGTTGGCGATCTATGTGGTATTGTTGTTCGAGTTGAAAGTCGTCTTCTAGTAGGTATTGTCCGGGAAAATAGTTGGGACGTTGGTTGGTTGGTTTGTTAATTCCATCGGTTGCCATGATTTTTGTTTCCTTTCTTCAAACTGTTAATTTAATCTCACCCCTCCCCAACCCCTCCCCTAAGAGGAGAGGGGCTTTCTAATTCCTCCTTCTCTAGCAGGGAAGGGGGCTGGGGGGTTAGGTTTTTGACTTTTGACTTAGATTCCTTCTGTTCCCAGCCAGGTGTTGCCATTTTCATATTTATCCTCCCGTTTTGTGAATATTTTTAACCCAGGTGGTAAGAAGAATTTCTCTTCTTTTGATTGGGTTTCTGATTTGAGTGGTGACGATGATTCCGGTTTAGATTCGGAGTAGGTAGTGGTAATTGAGATAGCACCTGTAGCATCGCTATCGCTTAAGTTATCGATCTCAATATACCAGTTTTGAATTGTTTTAATTTCTTGTTCTTTTAAGGTATAATTTAATTCAAGATTGCCTGTGCCGAATTGAGAAGCGTAAATCTTTCGTTCTGATAATCCTCCTTTAATGGTTAGCCTCAAATTATTATTTTCATTGGTTTGGCGGTTAATTTTGGCGGTAATTTTATATTTTACCTGAAATCCCACTAAATAAACAAAATCAATGGGTTTGATATTAAGGGGATAAAGATTGCCCGTAATCTGCATCGACGGGACGTTAATTTTTAAGCCGTAATAGGTGTAGGCGGGCTTTTCTTGGTCGATAATAGCTTTGGCAATCCTGACTTGTTGCCAATAACGGCTGGATTCTAGTCTGGGGAGGGTAAGAGATACTTGAAAGTAATAAGGTGGGTAGTTGTCATCTTCATAAATTGTGACTTTATCTGGTAAGTTGACACTTTTTAAATAAAGGGTCAAAATTTGCGATAATCCTTCTTTTGTACCTCGCAGGCGATAGAGGGGAACAATTTTTTTGATAAATTCGCGTTTGGCTGATGCTTGCCAATCATCGCGGAGGCTGAAGGCTACCCAATTGGCTAGCCAAGGTAAAAATTCTTCGGGTGTTAAATCGGGGTTGAAGTAGGTATGGATGGCTTCAAGAATTGCTTCTATTCCTGGTGGATTGGTATCGGAATTTTTGATAATGCCGGGGTTGGTTTCGGGTAGCAAATTTTGTCCGGTGAGAATTGCCTCAAATGCGAGGATAAATTTACCGATAAATTCGTCTCCCTGAAGTGTTGCAGGTAGATATTTGATGTAGTCGCTACTATTGCCACTCATTGCCGAATCGATCCTTAAATGTGAAACTATTTTCGTCTATTATTACTGATACTAATTGGTAGTCTTCTACTGTAATGCAAGTGTTACTTTTATCTTCATTAGTTTGGTTTGGGAGGTAAATTTTGACGTTTTTGACATAATCTATTCCGGATATTTTATCCAATAAGGCATATATTTCGGAAACATAAATGTTACGACCAAAAGGCCAACCTTTGCCATCCCAATCTGGGCTTGAGTTTAGGGGATGGTAGAAGGTATTGATGGCGTTGATGGCATTTGTTTCTACTGTATATCTGTCGGCACCATCTTCTAGATATAAGTCAGCAGCGATCTTAAATTCAACATAGTTGGGTGGTACGATGTGGAGGCGAGTTGTGAGTAGGGTTCGAGGAGTTAGCCATGTTTTGAGATTTTGGTTTAATTCGGTTATTTTTTCTGATTTTACTTGTTGGTTATCAGGAACGATGACTAAGCTAATATGTCCGGGAAATTCTGCTTGTTTGTCTGTTGACTCTAAATTTCTTTGTTCCAGAACTTTGACTCTTTTTATCAGGTGAGATTTTGACCAATCTTGCAAGATTAATCCTTCAAAATCTTCAATAGTTATAGCGCGATATCTTCGCCGTAATTTTAAAATGGTTTGGTGGGTTTCGGCATGAATGGCGGCTTCTATTTCATCGGGATCGACTAAGTTACTAGGTAAATCCCAGTGGCTTCCTTTGAGAAGATTTAAAAAGGTTTGGTAATTGCGATTTCCTACTTGATTAACTTGGTAAAGTGTCATTTCGGTTAACCAAGCTAGCAACTCAATCAGGACAATTCCTGTATCGCTGGGGTTGCGATCCGTCCATTCTGGACATTCAATCGGGATGAGAGATTGCGCTTCTTCTACTAAGTCAGGATAATTGCGATCATCAAGGTTTGGTAAGGGGATAGACATAACTAAATTAACCTCCTATTTCATCTAAAAATAAATTGATTTGATGGCTGCCAGAATAGATGAGAAAATTGGTTAAATTTAGTGGTAATTCTGGTGGTTGTACAGATAATGAACGGACATAATCTACGCCGTCAATTTCTTCAATTAAGGCATAAAAATCTGACTCGTGAGGTTCCCTACCAAATTCCCATCCTGTGCCCTTGATGCCACCTGTGAGGGGATGAAGAAATGTTTCTAAACGCTGAATAACTGCTATTCTCACGGCATCGGCAACTTTGAGGGATGTGGGAACAACTTCAGCCGTCACCGACACTTCCAGCCATGGGGGAGTGCCAACCCATAGATTGAGTGTGGGAGAAGCGCGATCGCGAATATAATTTTCTACGCGGTCAATTAGTGCCAAACTGGGGATAGGTTGGGGAGAAGGATTGCGAGGCACAATAAATAATTTGACTAAGCCTGGGTTTTGGATGAGTTGTTGATGCTTTTCTAAGTTTAAATTGGGATTTTTTGGCTCTAACCATAATTCTTCTGCCAGAGGATCGCAAATAGGGGGAATGGCTTTAATTCTGGCAATATCGGGAGATGCTTCGTAACCCAAATCTTCAATATCTTGGATTGTCACAGCCCGATTCCCATGGCGGATAACTTTTTGTCCCCTTTCTTTCACTCTTTCGATGGATTCTCTGTCTGCACCACCGCTAGCATTTTCTAAATTTGTGACGCTATCTATATAAGGAATAGTAGTTTTAAGTTGAGTGACATTGCGGACAAGTTTGTTTCCTAATGCGCCGCCTCCAGTGCGATATGAAGATAGGCGAATATTATTACGATTTTGGGGAGGAATCATCCCATGTTGTCCATCGCCAAATTTGATTTCTCCGGTTAAACGATCTACAATATAGTGTCTATCTCGCGCCGTGGAAGCGTAAAAATCTGTTACTTCATGCCATAAAATCCAGACTGCTTCAATTTCCCCGATATCATTACGGAGGATAGTCATGGCAGTTTCGCCTTCTAAGTTTTTAATTGCAGTTTGTTCCTCCAGGGAGGGCATTTCTGGTTCTTTGATTTCCAGTTTTTGTCCTAATAATATGGGGGATTTAGTGGTACGAAAAACTTGATTAGGGTTACCATTACTGGAACCAATAATTTCGTTGAAGATGGAAGTAGCTTGAATTGCCCAAGTGGTATTGCTTAGGAATCCTTTCAGTTTCGGTTGTGCCCAAAAGCTACTATTTTGGTAGTTTTCCCAACGAATGCGCAGCCAATATAAAGATTTAGCAAATTCAGTTTTCGCGGTAAAATCTGATTTGCCGATAAATCGAATTATTCCTCTTTCGGCAAAGGTACTGGTTTCATCCTGTACACCCAATCTTTGCCAACCTTTATTAGTGTAATATTCCCAAACTACTTTGAGCGAGATGAGGTTGGTATTGCTAAGATTAATTGCGGAAACTTCATCTGCTTCTGGAGATTCGACTTGGGCGTAGAGGGAAATCGGCTGATTGGCAAAAGGTTTGTCGAATCCTAAATATAAAGTTGGCTCGATGTCTTCTGTGAGGGTGAAGGGTTGCCAAGGATTATTTTGAGTAGCTTGAGTTTTGCGATCTTGATACTTAAAATCATTATATGTTTGGCACGCTGATAAAGAAGTATCGCCAGAATTATAGGTATAGCTGAGTGTCAGAGATTTCACCGATGGCGGCCCAAAAACTGAAGTTGAACGGAGAATTACGCTAGTTCCCGCTGAACGATCTTTACTGAGTGCTACTTTGAGGATAATAATATTATTGGTAAAATCAATACTATTAATACTTGCCTCTTCTCGATCCGGAAGAGAGCCAATCCAAAGACTATCATTAGGCATGAATCCACGCACGCTATTAACTTTGATTTTTGTTCTATCTTTAGGATCGGTATCTGTAACAGTTATGGCAAAAGTAGTTAATTGATTAGCAGTTTCCGTACCGTAATTACCTGTAATAATTCGAGCGCGTACCCAATGACTATCTTTTCCACCTATATTTGTTGATTCTATCCCATCGGGTAAGGTAAAATTAATCTTTTCGGTTTGAGTTAAATTTTGGCTTTTATCGCTAAAGTTATTATTTTTTACTGACTCCCAATTATTACCATTCCACACTTCCCATTGAATATTTAGATCCGATGAAGGATTAACTTTCGCAGGTGGTTTATCGGTGACTTTGACATCTATCGTTACTTGGGCTTTGGGTTTGGCAAATGCTTCATCAATAGCGATATAAAATGTATCGTTAAAACGGGGTTGTTCGCCAAAAGGATAGAAATCTTTACTTAAGTCAATTGCCGTACCGTTAAAATAGCATAATTCAGGTGCTATCAGGTTACCCACAATTTGGGCGCTAACCAGAATTTGCCCAAAATTTAGTAATGAGTTTTGAGTGAGAGGGTAAGGAAATTCAAGCCGCAACCAAGCTGCATTTATCTCGTTTATGGTTAGCTTTGTAGGTACTGGCATAGGATTAATATTCACTTGCCATAAATTATTGTTTACTGTGGAAGTAACTGATAAAGATTTCCAGTCAATACCATTCCAATATTGCCAAGATAACCCCTCCCCAACCCCTCCCCTAAGAGGAGAGGGGCTTTCTAACTCCCCCTTCCCTTGCAGGGAAGGGGGCTGGGGGGTTAGGTTTTCCGGATTAAATACATTAATTTTAATAGTGACATTTTTAGATCCAGGCAAAGTAAAAATATCGTCACAAGCAATGTAGAGATAATGTGAGATTCCTTTTTCTCCTAAAAATACCGGAAATCCTTTATCTTTCCCCGTACATTCACTGTACAAATCAGCATCAGGCTGTCTAACAAAAACAGCTTCTAGCTGAGAAGTTGTCATCGTTAAATCTCTTTCCGTCTCGAAAACAACTTCCTCTGCTTCTCCCTCAAGGGGAGGTGCAGCTATTTGCGTACCTGCCGGAATTACTACTAATTTATCATCACTAACCCCACTAGCTAAAGAGAAAGTGAGGGGAACTTTAGCAGGTTGGGGTGGTAAAATTTGAGTGCCAAGTAAATCTAAAAAAGCTAAAAAATTCTTATCTGGCACTTGATTGAGACGTGCGATAGTTAAACTCGCCATCCGACTGAAAATCCGAATTAGTGCCAAACCGGGATCTGGTTTTTCGCCTTGACACCAATTTTTTACCTTGATTTTGGTTAAATTGGCTATTTTCCCGATATCCTCTGCTAACTTGGCATCGATTAACGTTCCTGCCGATATGATGCTATTGTCAGGATTAGTAATATTTTCTGCCAAAATGCGATCGCGCAATGCTTCAGATTTATTCTCAACATATTCAGCGGTAAAGTCTTCAGCTAACTGTACCGTTTGGTTGACTATATCATTATAAGTCCGATTATCAATCTTGGGCGGCTGTAACATATAACTAGGGGCTAGATACTAGGGGTTAGGGAATTGGGAAAGAAGGGTATTGTATTAAGGGTTTTTGGAGTCAAAAATCTCCTAACTGCCAATTCGGTTGCAATAGCAATTATCCTAAATAAAACGGATAAACTAAATTAAATCGATTATTGGTACTTCTGACTTGGTAATTAATCTGAATCAAAATTTGATTGGGCTGATTTGGTTCCCCATAAACATCCACATTCAATACATCAATACGCGGTTCCCATTCAATCAAAGCTTCAGTCACATCACTTACAATCGCCCCAATAGTTGCCGCACTATTACTAGCAAAAACTAAATCGTGAATTCCACAACCAAAATCCGGGCGCATCAATCTTTCTCCCTTAGCTGTACTAAGAATTGTCCAAATTGACTGCTTGACACAATCTTCATATTTTGCCGTCACAACTTGACCATTCTTATCTAACTTCACCGGAGATGTCCATCCCACACCTAAAAAATCACCACTCATAATTACCTCTTCTTTGCGTAAATTTGCGTTAACCTTTGCGTACCTTTGCGTTAAAAAAACCAAACCTTATCCCCCAATAAATACATTACCTGTAGCACCTGCTCCCGGTGCAATAACACCATGAGGCGGAGGCATTTCACTACAAGTTTTTACCTTATCTCCTATCCGCGACACGGGTTTACCCTCAATATTAACCGATGAACTTCCTTCAATCACTTCAAACTCATTATTCGGTGGATTAACATATCCTAATGGTGCTGTTCCCGGTGGTGGTAAAGGAGGATGTGCCTTCGCTTTTCCTTTACTACCTTTCAAAGCAACAAACTTACCACCAATCTTCACTTTTGTACTGAGATTTTGGTCAATTGTTGCTATAAAAGGATGGGATAATGGTGCAACAACTGGCGGTGGTGGTGGTGCGCCTGGTGGTTGGCCTTTCACTTGATGAGTACAATTTGTGGTGACTAAATCTCCTTCCCTGGCTGCTGGTTTTCCCATGATTTTCTCCTTTAGTTAATGGTTAATGGCTAATCGCTAATCTACTCTATAAGGCGTGTCTTCAAAGTATAAAATTTGATATAAGGGTGATGGAAGGGCGTTAGCGTGGCGCAGCCTAGGATTCGGATACAAATATTTAGGTTTCGGGCAAATGTTATTCCCCGAATGCTAGGCTAACGCCACGCTTCACTAACGCCCCTACAATGGAAAGAAGACACGCCCTACTCCCCCATATCAATTAATATTGACTATGTTACCTTTAATATTGAGTTGAGGTCCTGCTTTTAAGTCCATATTTTGGCTAGCTGTTATCTTGACTTCTGCTTGGGAATCAATTTCAATGCCTTTCCCGCTGAGTTTAAGTTTGCCGTTGCTGGATTGAATAGTAATATCGGCATCAGCGGCAATTGTAATGTTATTGTCTTTGGTACTAATAACAATACTATTCTTACCAGATTTATCAATTATCTCAATTTTTTCTTCTCCCTCCGTATCATCTAATCGAATAATATTCCCGCTGCGAGACTTAATGATTCGTTTATTATTCTTCCCGTCGCTATTGGTATCAGGTGGCTTATCTTTACCATTCCAAAGTCCTCCTAAAATATAGGGAAATTCAATCATTCCATGTTCAAAAGCTACAAGTACCTCATCCCCAACTTCCGGCAAAAAATACATGCCATATTCTTTGCCCGTCATGGGGGTAAGTATCCTCGCCCAAAAGCTTTCATCTGTATCTGAAAGCCAAGGAAACTTTACTTTAACTCGCCCCAATCCTTCTTCATCTTGGTTATTGGTAACTTCGGCAATCGTCACGCCATAAAAACGCCCCTCTCTATCGGATTCATTCAAAGCATTAGATAGTAAATTTAGTCCAATCATATCTAAAATGGGGGAATGGGGAATGGGGAATACAGTTGTCAATTAGATATTACGCTTCTATCAACTATCAACTATCAATTATCAACTGTTTAATAATCTGTGGCATCTCTTTTAACTGTAAACTGAGTTTGATATCCTCCTTCTCTAGCATAAGTATGAGTTGCGGCTGTGACATAATAAATGCCACTAAAACGCTTACCAATATTGGCAATTTCGATGGCTTTTCCGGCGCGTAATTCTGGGTTGCCTAAACAAGTACCTTCACCTGTAATATAAGTGAGTGCCATTTCATTAAATTGTCCTAACGCAATCTGTGTTGCTTCTTCTTTATTATGGACGGGTTGAGTCACAATAGCTTGAGTTACTCTACCAAATTCTCGCGTAACTGCGATCGCACCGCTAGTCTTGCCCATCGCGCTTTTTTGGTTGTCAGCTAATGTTTGGTGAATAATTGGCTTTTTCTCCTTAAAATCCCAAGCACGAATTTGGACTTTTCCTGCTTGATTCACTGTACTGAGTCGCGGAGAAAATTCTAACAAATCATCGGGATATTTTAATGTTAATACTTTTGCTTTGTTATTTTGCTTAGGACGAAAGTTAAGTGTCTTGTTTTCAAAAATTACTTCATACCCAATTCTTTTTGCCCTATCTTGAATAAACTCTAAATCGGTTTGATTATGTTGCAAAACATATTCCAACGTGACTTTAGTATCTTCAGCTTTAACAGAGATACTGAAATCTCTAGCAATTTGTTCCACAATATTGCTATCTTTCATTTGTCGAAAGGAGCGAGTTTTCCTGCCTCGCATCAATCGATGTCCCAAATCGTAACCGCGCACCACAAGACTTGACATGGATTCTTGAGAAAATTCCGGTTCTAAACCAATAATTTCTCCTAAAATTAGAGTTTTCAAACTATTAACATACCCCATCTTAATCTCAACCTGATTGCCAATGTCAAACAAATCGCTATCTATCCAAGTTACCTGATTTTTCGCCACATCCCAGGCAATTATCTGGAAACTAAACATACCCAGTGCTTCTAAATCTTCAGATACTTCGACTTTTTCCATGGCAAATTTAGCTGGTAAAGACAAAGCTGCACCGTTAACTAAAATATCCAGTTTGGGAGTAAGTTTTTGAGTACCTTTAACTTCAGCCATTGAATTTATCACCTCCTTTAGGTTGTTCTATTTGATGGAAATGGGGGCACGGTTAAATGTTGTCCGGGAGTCAGTTTCCGGGGATTATTTAGCTTATTAGCATCGGCAATAACTCGCCACAAAGTCGGATCGTTATATTCTTCAGCCGCAATACTACTTAATGTTTCCCCAACCTTAACAATGCGAATCGGATCGTCAATTGGATTAAGTTTCTTTTGTTTTGTTTCTGGTGGTTCCCACTCTTCAAAAGAACAGTTTAATGTAGCACGCACGGGTTTGCCATCTGCCAGAAATCTAGTATAGCTTTTAGTTAACTGTCTGAGAACACCTTGGAATAAAACTGTATTCATTCCCCATACTAATTGACAAATAGGTGGTCGATTTCCGAGATCTCCTTTTTTTTCAGTGAGGCTATAAATCTTTTTTGTATAGTCACGGACATCTTTAATAATTGTGACATCTGATAATAGGGATAGACTGGGAATTGGGGAAGTGATTACACTTAAATCGCTAGATTTTAATCCGACTAAACTAGTATCAAAAAATAATTCCAGACTTAAGGTGGCTGGTTGATTTGCTGGAGTTAAGTTACCGCCAAAACCTTGCGTCCAACCTGTTTTACTAATTTCAACTCGATTAGGGTTGAAAAGTACCTCAATTGGATTGATTTTATCGAATAAAGGTTTGCCATCAACTGATTTTTGTTCTACACATATTTTTAATTTTTCTAGTTTCATAGTTTACGTCCTCTCCGTTCATTTTCGATAACTAATTTTCGCATCAATTTTCGTTCTACTTTGGCTGCTAAAGCATTGATATCAATCTGGGGAATTACTTCCTGAGAATGGGTAATTTGTTGTCGCAAATTCGGGCTGGTAGATGGATGAGAAGTAACAGGAGCTATGGTTGATTTGCTTGACGTATTAGAGAATTTATCTATTTCTCTTTTGGCAACTTCTGGTGTAGTTTGGGGTAGAGTTACAGATGGATTAGAAAATACTAAAGGTGTATCTACTTTCGCTGAATTATTGCTGTTTGCTTGAACGATAAATTTTGGCAGTGGTGGTGGGATGGTTGCCGCTGCCCTAGAGATAACATTGGCGGTTAAAATAGGATTGTTTAATTTATTTACTTCATTATTTTCATGAGATTTTATATAGATAATAGGGATTTGTCTTGACTCAAAGTTATCTCGATTTGAAATGGGATTCTTTGGCGATTGTAAATATTTTGCATAAACAATTGGTAGGGATTCCCATCCTATATTCTTCTGAATTGAATCATATTTGACCCCTCCCCTAAAAGGAGAGGGGCGTAAGATATTTTGTTTTTCCCTAACAGGAGAAGCGAGTAAGATATTTTCTTCGCCTCTAGAAGAAGAGGGGAGTAATAAATTTTCTTCTTCTTTTAGGGACAAAGAAATCAATAAATCTTGCCCCCCCTTCCCTCGCAGGGAAGGGGGCTGGGGGGTTAGGTTTTGCCCCTTGTCATCAGGAGTAGAATTTATTAGTGGTAATGGGCTTACTAGTGGCAGAGAATTAGTTTGATTTTGTGGCTGAGTAACAACTGACTGATTAACAACTTGAGGATTAACATCAGTAGTAGTTGGTGCTGTCGGCGAAGCAAACTTAGCTTGAACTACCCTTGTCTGACTGTCATTACTTTGAGGATTTAGTATATTAACATTGGGCTGAAGTGAAATATCGTTAGCTGTTACTGTTTCTGGTGACTGAGATTTAGCATAAACAATCGGTATCGATTCTGAATTAGCCGAATCAGATGGCAATGAAGTTACTAGTGGCAGAGAATTACTGGTATTTTCTGACTGATTAATAACTTGAGGATTAACATTAGTAGTAGTTGGCGATGTTGGTGAAGCAAACTTAGCTTGAACTATCGTTGTTTGATTATCATTATTTTCAGCATTTTGTCTATTAACATTGTGCTGAAGTGAAATATCCCTAGCTGTCACTGTTTCTGGTGACTGAGATTTAGCATAAACAATCGGTATCGATTCTGAATTAGCCGAATCAGATGGTAATGAAGTTACTAGTGGCAGAGAATTACTGGTATTTTCTGACTGATTAACAACTTGAGTATTAACATTAGTAGTAGTTGGCGATGTTGGTGAAGCCAACTTAGCTTGAACAACCGTTGTTTGACTGGGATTGCTTTGAGAAACCTGTCTATCTCCTTGAAGAGAAAGATTACTCCCAATTTCAGCTTGAGGTAACCGAGATTGGGCATAAACAATCGGCAACTGTTCAGTTTTAGATTCAGCTATATTATAATGACGTTGCGCGATCGCAAGCAAAGGTAAACGATTCACAAAACTTTGCGATCGCAAAATGATGCCCCTCGCCATCCCCAGATTAATTACCCCAGGTTTAACCAGGGGACGATTTAGTCGCTGAATCAGTTTAGGATCGAAAACATTTGGATCGTTCATACAAAATAGTTAATAGTCAATAGTCAATAGTCAATAGTCAATAGTCAATGGTCAATGGTTAATTGTTACCTATTTAATTTACCTCCCCCATTCCCCATTCCTTACTCCCTACTCCCTACTCCCTCCAATCAAACAATACTTCTCGCCACTGCTAAACCTCGCGCCAAAGTAGGTTTACTAATCCCGCAATGGACTAATTCAACTCTCTCAACGGCAACTTGTGTATCATTACTAGCCTCAAATTGCGGTCCCACCCACTTAACAGGATAAGCATCCTTAAAATTCCACCACGTAATCGGTAAACGCTTGCGATCTAACAGCATAATTGTACCACTTCGTAACTTAATTTTACCCTGACTAGCTGACTCGTACCAATCCCACAAAGAATCAATAGCTGTCAAACCGTGGTTGAGAACTAGATTAGGATAAACAATACGATTGGGAAACTTATGGACATAATCATTCATTCCACCTTCCTGATATTCCTCCAACTGAATTTCGCTTTCCAAACCCGTCACTTCTGTAAATCCACCTGTGAGTAATCCATCAATTTCTATCAAGAAATTGTAGGACATATAAGGATCTAACCGCACCCCTAATAATTGAGTCCCCGCTGCAAAAGCTGCATTTAGTCCTAATGTTGCCATAATAATTCCTTAATCTTAAAAATAGGGAGTAGGGAGTAAGGAGTAGGAAATTAGCAATTAGCAATTAGACCTCTTGCAAAAGTCGATATTTAGGTGTAGGGGTGAAGCATTTGCGCCCGGATTTATGCGGAACATCAATGATTTTATCCGCAAATGCTTCACCCTTCCAGGATTTTCGGAAGAAGTCCATTAACAATTCCCCATTCCCTACTGCCCCCGTAACTCTTGATTAATCCGAGAAATTTCCCCCACCCACTGTTGTCTTTCCCAATGCTCCATCCCCATAATTTGTTGATGGGACCAATGAAAGTGATAAGCAATATAAGCTACCTCCTCAAGTAATCGATTTGAAGGGTAGCAAGTTACTCCCCCATTGGCACAGTTTCTACTTCAAATTCACCTTGGCAGTGGGGACAAGTGACTTGAAAACGAGTATTGCCGTTTTGATTAATCCGCTGATAAAAGTCTTGTAAATAAACTAAATCGGCAGAAAATAAACCCTCAATTGTTCTTGGATTTATGGGTGTTACTGTTCCCAATTGGGTAATGACTCGCGATAAGAGAATAATTATTAAATAGCCAGGATTGGCTTGGACTCGCGGATCTCTTAATGGGGCAATTTCATCGTAAGCCGTTGCTAGTCGCATGATTCCTTCTCGGTGAATATTGCCTTCTGAGTCTAGATATCCTTGGGGTAAGATAAATGGGAATTCTGTCTGGTGAATCATGGATTATTTCATGGGTTTTTGTGTGGGAGGGGTGGATTTTTTTTTTAACGCAAAGAGCGCCAAGAAGATAAAAAAGGTTTGAAATAAATTCTCCCTCCTTTTAAGGGGGGTTGAGGGGGAGCTGAGGATTTGAAAACAAACCCTAGTCCCTAGCCCCTAGTCCCTAGCCCCTAGATTTAAGACCATTTATCTACTGTAATTCCTTCGTGGGCGAGTTCTAATGTTTCTAGGGCTACTTCATCGGAGGTGGCATTTAATTCTGCACCTGACCAATTTGTAGGCCAACAATTGGTGAGATTCCAGCGAATTTTTTCTGCACCTGTGGTATCCAAAACTACAATAGAAATTTCTCGTCTATCCGCAGTACCTTTCATTAAATTTTCCCGCCATTTCCAGAGTTCATTATTATTAGTAATTCCTCGTTTGAGGGTGATATTACCGTAGCTATTTAAACCCATTAATTTCCGTTTGGTTGGGGGATCGGTTCCTTCGCGGTATTCGGTGGCTGTTTGGGTGGAATTTAAGCCAGTACATTCTCGGAATCCGGCGTGAATAATGCCATTCCATTCAACGAAAAAATTGTAACCGTAATAAGGATCTGGATTATGGGGGGGTTTGACACTTGGCATAGATAAATCTCCAAAAGTAATTAGTAATTAAGCGATTGTGACTCCACTAGCGCCGTGAATTAAACGGATAACTATGAATTCACTGGGAATAACTGGTGCTAAACCAATTTCTGTGACTACTTGCCCGGAATTGAGTAATTCTGGTGGGTTGGTTTCGGCATCGCATTTGACGTAGAAAGCTTCTGCTGTTGTCCTTCCTTTCAACGCACCTTCCTGAAAGAGGGATTCAAAATAATGGTTTAATTCCCGTTCAATTCGCACCCATAATTTAATGTCATTGGGTTCAAAAACTACATCAGCTAGGTTGCGCTCTATCCAACGATGGACGTTAATAAATAATCGTCGCACGTTGATATAACGCCAATTGGGATCTTGGCTTAAAGTGCGAGTACCCCAAATGCGAATTCCTCGCCCCATTAAAGCCCGAATACAGTTAACGCTGATACCTCCTATTTCGTCTTGAGGATTGAGATATTGCAATTCATCGTTGGTAAAGTGGAAACTGAGATCTAAGACTCCTTCTAGAATATAGTTGGCTGGAGATTGGTGGATGCCTCCGGTGCGATCGCTTTTTGCATAAATTCCCGCTACATAACCGCAAGGAGGCACGTATTCCTGGGCTTCTTTCACTTTTAACCAAGGGGCATAGATAGCGGCATAGTCGCTAGTTAGCTTTTGTATTTCTTTGGCTGGTACATTCTCAGGATCTAGGATAGCAAAGCGATCGCCTAATTTTTCGCAATGTTCGATTATTGCTGTTTGGGCTTCCCCAATCTCGTTTCGATTTAACACCATTATATCTGGCGCACAAATTAAATCGATTTCTTCAAAACTTTCTAAGACTGCCAATCCTGCCTTGAAAGCTGCTAAATTCGGTTGATTTCCCAAGGAAACTACATAACAGAGGTGACCTCCATTTTCAAAAAAGCCACGGACTGCGTAACTTAAATAACTATGCGGTGACGTTGGGTTTTGAGTGAAATAATCTTCAAACTGCGTCCAAAGATTGAGCATTTTGGGTTTATTAATGTCACCATTAGTAAATCCTAAAAATGCAGGTACGCCCGTGCGGAATTGAGAAACAGGTTTTGGGGATACCTCTTCCAAATAAACACCGGGTATGGGATATTTTGTCACCATGATTTATTTACCTGCGCCAGTCCATTGACTGAGGCGGAAAATGACAAATTCGGCTGGTTTGACTACTGCTACCCCAATCTCAGTTATTACCTTTCCGCTATCTCGCACATCAGGTGGATTGGTTTCTGCATCGCACTTAACATAAAAAGCTTGTTCCGGTGTATCGCCAAACAATGCCCCACTCCGCCAAACTGTTGTTAAGAAAGCGGTGATATTGCGCCGAATTTTTGCCCATAAATCTGGTGCATTCGGTTCAAATACTGTCCATTGCGTACCTTCATCAATGGATTCCCGCAAAAAGTTAAATAAGCGACGAATACTAATATATTTGAATTCGCCATTAGCATCTCCACCTAATGTCCTTGCACCCCAGACTCGGATATTACCATTCATATTCCGAATGCAATTAATCCCTTGAGGATTCAATCCTGCTTGTTTGGCTTTACTGACTTCGTATTTTAATCCTACCGCTCCTAAAATTACTTCATTAGCAGGTGCTTTGAATACACCTCTTTGAGTATCTACGCGGGCATAAACTCCAGCTAAATGTCCGCTGGGTGGTACATATTTTTCTCCCTTACTTGCTGGATCGAATACTTTAATCCAAGGATAATAATATGCGGCATATTCCGAGTTACCTGGCATGGTATCTGTACCTGGAGTCAGTTTCGCTAAATCGGTAACTTCTTCGGGACTATCTAAAATAGCAAAGCGATCTTGTAAATTGATATCTTCGCAGTGGTTAATTATTTTCGTCAAGTCTGTCTTACTCGTAACCCCAGGTGCAGCCACAATAGCAATTTCATCAATTGCCTCAAATTGTTCTAAAGCAGAGTCAATAGTTTCTGTCGTACCATCTACCCACACCACATAACAGCGCGTACCTCCATTCCGGAAAAAACCATATACTGCATGAGCTAATATATTCTGACCTGGAATATTGGAAAAGTCACCAAAGGCTGTTTTAAATTCAGTGAAGTTTGTACAGAGTAACACTTCTCCAGCGGCGGCTTTATCAGACTCTAAAGTTTCGGTAATAACTCCGATAAATCCAGCGGTACTTGTCCCTACTCCACCAATAGGAGATGATCCTGATGGAATTTCTTCAACATATACGCCGGGAGAAAGATAAGTGGTTGGCATTTTTAATGACTCCTATTTTTTGCGTTTAGTTTAACCCCTCCCCCAGCCCCTCCCCTGCAAGGAGAGGGGGCAAGATTTCTTAAGGATAGATACACCAGAAATCTGGCTCCCCTTTCCCTTCCTCTTAAGGGGGCTGGGGGGTTAGGTTTTTCCACATTCAACAATTATCTCTAAGCCTCCGATTAAGGTTTCTTTTTGATGTTTCTTTTTGATGTTCGAGGTTGAGGCTCCTTTCTGATATTCTTCGGTAAGATTCCTTCTTGAATTTCCTCCTTAATTTCTGTGGTTGAAATATCTTCCTCGAAAGCTGTTTGTGCTTCCCCTAAAGTTATTGATAATTCCTGTAACTGGAAATCAATAATTTTAGTTTCGCCCCGATTCAGTTGTACATGTTGAGATGATAACCGATATCCTCTAGCTGAAACTTGCACGGTACGCTTTTGGCTTGATGTTTCTAAACCAATTAAAAGATATTGTCCCTCTCCATTGCTAAAGGTATATTCTCCACTCCCGACAACTTGAATTTTCGCCATGACTACAGCAGTATTATCGTTATTTATCACCTTGCCTTTGATTGCTGTTGGTGGCAAGGAAATATCTGCCGCAGCTAATTTAATCTTATCCCCGTCAGAGGAGATATTAACTGTTGTTTCTGCTTCCCCATAGCGCGTACCACTACCGGGCAAGGAAACAGCTAATTTATATTCCCCCTCTGGTAAATCTATGAAGTGAAAAAATCCGTCAACTGCACTGTAAGTTTGGTCTAGTCGTTGAGGTAAATTTTCCCAGTTAACACCATATTGTTTAGCCTTTAGTGCCAGTTTCGTTTTGAGAGAATCTGGCATATCCACAATTTTTACCCTGGCTTGATGTATAGGCCCACTAGTTTCACCATCGCGCACTTGTCCCGCGATCGCAACTTGGTGTACTTTTGCCTCTAACTTTAACCACTGCGACATTTTCCACCCCCTCGGGAACTAAATCGCCTTATTCACCACTAACGGTAAGGATTCCACTGACTCATCTACCGATATTGCGATCGTCACTGTATAGTTTAGGGTTGCTTTTGGCTTGCCACCAATTGCTTGCCAAAATTCGCCTAAACTATTCAATAAACTCGGACGCAAAGTGAATGCAACTAAGGGAAGTTCTTGATTTTTTAAACTTCCCTGAAGCACTGCTTCTGGAATTTGGCGATAGCGCAGCAATACTTTCATTACTTCACCTAATAGTAAATGTTCCGTCTCAATATCAGACGGATTCAAAGGCCAAGCCGTAATTAAATAAGAACAGTCTACCCTGATGGCGGGACGCTTTTTGGTGGCTGTACCATTACTTTGCCTTGCCACTGACCATTCATTATTACGCAAGTTCAGATTTTCCCGCACGTCGTAGAGAAATAGCCCAATTGCTGGCAGTTTCACGTTGGTTACGAATTGTGAATCAGGCGTAGCAAAGCTAATCTCTACTTGGGGCGGATTGTCCTGCCCATTGGATGATGAGATTAAATCTGATGGTAATTCGCGTTTGAGTAATTCCGCCAGAGTTTTATCCAGGTCTTTGAGCATAAATACTCAGTTTTTCGAGATTTTTGGTTGCCAAATCTCAGGAGTTAAGGTGGCAAAGTTGTTTATTTGCTGCCTCAACAGGCTATCATTTACACTCTAATATCGTCTCTCTGATGTAATAAAAATTAACAATTTGTGATAGTTGTTAACTGTTTTAATTTTGTCTGACTATTTTACTTCTCTTTTTTCCCGAAAAATCCCTAGTATTGTAGTGGACAGTTAACAGTTACACCCATAAAAATTAAATGATTGTAGAAAATCCCAGCTAAATCGGGATCTGAATAATAAACTTTGTCCCCTCTCCAGGTGCAGAAATACAACTCAGATTACCACCATGAGTTTCCTCAACAATCTGTCGTGCAATACTCAATCCCAAACCTGTTCCCTTACCTACAGCTTTAGTAGTAAATAAATAATCAAATATCTGTGCTTTTACCTCCTCTGACATACCCATTCCATTATCAACAATGCTTATCGCAATCGCTCGATTATCTTCCATCAATTCAGTACTAATTTTAATTTGATAAGGGTTGGCTTCCAATTCAGCAAAACTGCGATTTATACTTGCCTCGTCTATCGCATCAATAGCATTAGCAATTATATTGATAAATACCTGATTCAGTTGCCCACAAAAGCAATTAATAGGATATAAATCGCTGTAGGATTTAATTACTTGAATAGCTGGACGTTTATCGTTAGCTTTCAAACGATACTTGAGGATAAGGAGCGTACTATCAATCCCTTCATGAATATTACAATTAACTTTCTGGCTACTATCGGATCTAGCAAAAGTTCGCAAACTATTACTAATATTGCGGATGCGATCGCTCCCTACTTTCATTGAAGCAATCAAAGATAGTAAATCTTCCATTAAAAAATCGATTTCAATCGCTTGAGCATTTTCCTGAATAGATGGTTCCGGATTGGGGTAGTGTGCTTGATAAAGTTCCAGATGGTTGAGTAAATCTTGAATATAGTTATGGGCATAGTCAAGATTTGCGGCAATGAAAGTAATGGGGTTATTAATTTCATGGGCAACTCCAGCAATTAATTGACCTAGAGCAGCCATTTTTTCCCTTTGCACGAGTTGGATTTGCGCCTGTTGGAGTTGCTGTAATAATTGTTCTAATTGTATGGCTTTTTCCCGCTCTCCAGCTTCAGATTCCTGTAAGCTGCGGTACAGTAAGGCATTTTCTATGGAGATGGCAGCTTGGGAACATAAGAGGTGTAAAATTTCTACACGATCTCTGGTAAATGCCCCTGGAGTTAAGTTATTTTCCAGATACAGAATACCCATCATTTTTTGTTGATTAAGTATCGGCGTACACAGAATACTTCTGGGTTCTCGATCGATAATATAGGAATCAGAAACAAAGTTAGTTTTCTCCCTAGCATCTTCTATGACCAAGGTTTCTAATGTCCGTTTGATATAGTTGATAATGGAATGAGGAATCTCGGTAAATTTTTCCAGGTTAATCCCTTGCAAAACAGTAGATTCAATTGCTGTTTCCCCTCCTCCAACTTTAGCAGTTCCTTCCACGACTAATCGATCTCCTACAGCCAAAATTAGGACACATTTTTCGGCACCAGCATTTTCCGTCATTACCTCCATTAAAGTTGAGAGTAACTCCTCAAGTTCGATTTCGCTGGAAAGGGCTTGAGAGACTTTAATTAGGGCTGCAAAATCGAGGGTATCTGAAGCGCTGGTACTGCTAGAAATGGTAGGATAAATACTCTCATCAGTGGAGAGAGTCTGGTGGAGGGGGCTGTGTATTTTTTTCCGTTGCAGAATGGGAGTTAGTAATTCAGTATAGCGTTGTTCTAAATCCTGAACTTTAGCGATCGCTCCCCAACGGCTATAAGTGTAATAAGATCTAGTCAAGTAAGCGTGAGCAATCATCTTGTTGCCCAAGGATTGATAAAATACTCCAGCCAATTGATATGCTAAGGCTTCTTCTTGGATATAATTATTGGCAGATGCACCTGCAATTGCCAAATCGTAATAATCCATTGCTTCTAATTTACAACCCAATATCCGCGCTGTTTCAGCTTTAACTAAATCGTATTTATGTTGATAGTTCATTGGGGCACTATCTGCCCATTTTTTCATTTGCTGTTGTTGGATATTGAGGGTTTTTAAATATTGTTTTTGCTTCTCGGAGTTAGCTTCAGGATAATCAGCAATCAAAGCCAGGGAATAGTAGAAATTTAGCAAAGCTACCTGCATAAAACCAAATGCAGAACCCGCATATTCGTTAGCGAGAATTGCTTGTGCAATCGCACCTTTATAATCTTGGAATTCATAATAGAGAATTGTTTTGGCTACATAGAAGACAAACAACCCAGTACCGCTTTTTGAATCGATTAAAAGTGGTAATACTTGTTTCTCATCAAAACTCTCACCAATTAGCAGGAATCTATCTGCAGCTTTTCCTTGTAAGTGTAAAGCTAGTTGTCTCCAGATATTAGCAAAGTGAATACAAGTTTGGAGCTTAATTTTGCTTAAAATCTCAATATATGGTACTTGTTTCTCTACTACAGAATCTAATGAGTTATCTGTTAAAAACAAGTACCCGCAAAAATTAGCCCCACAATAAGCCGCCCATTCAATATCCCCTGTTTCTAGCCCAGTTGCCAACCCTTCCTGAAAATAGATAACGCTATTTTGAGCATGTTCTTTCCAAGGTCGGATATTCGCATTAAATAAGTTATATACTTTAGCTTTAAGTTGTTTAGCATCAAATCGATCCAAGATTTTCAAGGCAATTTTACCAGCATGATATCCAGCTTCAATGTGACCAAATCCAGCTAGCAATAAGCCATAAAATCCATAACCCACAGCAGCCAAAGCCGAATTGCCACCATTGAGACAAAGATTAACCATGGTTAAGATAATCTCAGGAAAAATCTCTGGCTTTGCCATAAAAACTGGAGCAGATATTGTATTCAAAATCCGCAAAGCTGCTAGCTTGTAAGAATCTGTCATCGGCGGAATACTATCTAACTCAGATAATTCTGGTAATTCTAACATTAAGCCATCTTTACCCTCTAATTGAGAGAGTGAAACCTGCAACCATTTTAATACTTGCAAGCCAATTTCGACAGCTTTTACCATCTGGTATTGGGCAATATGAATCTGAATTTTTAACTCAGATGCCTTGACTTGATCCAGTAAATTTTTGACTTGGCACAAGGCAGTTTCTACCAGTCTTTCGGCTGATTTAAAGTTAATGTTTAGGTATTCTGCTTCTGCTGTTTCTAGATATAGTTCCAGGGTAAAATTATAGTTACTTCGCCAAGTATTATCTGGCAGAAGCTCTAAAGCGACATAAAAATAACGGATAGCGGCTTCTGATGCTGTAGATAATTTGGCTTTTTTCCCGGCAATGAGATTGAGTTGAGCCAGTTCATTTTTTTGGGATATATCAGAAATTAAATCCAATCCGATATTAAGCTGGTTGATAATCTCAAAAATTTTTTCCTCCTGTTTTTCCTTGGGAGTATTTTGTAATAGTAGTTGTCCAATCTTCAGATGAGTTGCTTCCTTATCAGTGGGAGAGATGAGGAAATAAGCGGCTTGCTGTACTCTATCGTGTATAAACTTGTAGCCTACTGTCAATTGTTGATTGTTTGTAAATTCTTGGTTACATTCAATCCTCACTTTTGAAGCATCTTGAAAGAATTTGTAAACTTCAGTAATAGGTATAATTAACCCTTCTTGCAACGCTTTCCACAAGACAGTGGCTGTTTCTATCTGAGATTTTTCATAGATAATTGCCAAAGTTGCTAAGTCAAATTGATTGCCAATGCAAGCTGCTAATTTTAAGACATTTTGAGTTTCTATCGGCAACCTCTGCAACTGTAATGCCATAAACTCTACCACATCATCTGCGATGGTTAGTGACTTAATCTGAGAAATATGACATTGCCATCCGCCTTGACTTTCCCCTAGATTTGAGGGTAACTGAGGTGGGTGAAAATAAATCAACTTATCTTCATATAAAGCTTTCAAAAATTGCGTGGCAAAGAAAGGATTCCCTTGAGTTTTCTGATAGACTAGTTTGCTGAGAGGCAAGGCAATTTCTCCCGAGCAATTGAGAGTATCCGCAATCAAATGGTTTAAATCATATTCAGCTAGAGGTGCTAAGGTAATCTTATTTACCTGGACATGATTGGTCTGAATATCTGCTAATGTCAGGAGTAAGGGATGTGAGGCTGATACTTCATTATCGCGATAAGCACCAATCAGTAACAGATAGGGATTATCCACTTCACTCATTAATAATTTCAGTAATTTTAAAGAAGCGGCATCTACCCATTGTAAATCATCTAGAAATATGGTTAAGGGATGCTCTTCTGTTGTAAAGATTTGGATGAATTTCTCAAATACCAAATTAAAGCGATTTTGGGCGGCACTCCCAAAGAGTTTTGGTACAGGAGGCTGTTTCCCAATAATTCGTTCTAATTCAGGAATCACTTCAATAATAACTCTAGCATTATCCCCCAAAGCCGAGATAATTTTTTCTTGCCATCTTTGCAGTTGGGCATCGCTTTCACCTAGCAATTGTCCCATTAAATCGCGAAAAGCTTGTAAGAATGCCCAGAAAGGAATATTCCGCTGAAATTGTTCAAATTTACCTTTGATGAAATATCCTCGCTGACGCAGGATAGGTTTATGAATTTCATTGACTACAGCAGTTTTACCAATACCGGATTTTCCGGTAACTAACATCATTTCTGTTGAACCTTTTGCTACTCTCTCAAAGGCAGCGAGTAAGGCAGCCACTTCTGTTGCTCTACCGTATAGTTTTTCTGGAATGACAAAACGATCTGAAATATCCCGTTTAGCCAATTCAAACTTCTCTATTTTTCCGGTTTTTACTAATTGATTTAAACAAACTTCCAAGTCATATTTTAAACCCAAAGCAGTTTGATATCGATTTTCAGCATTTTTTGCCATCAATTTACTAATAATTTCCGATAAAATTGGTGGTATAAATGGGTTAGTACTACTCGCTGAAGGCGGTTGCTTGGCAATGTGACAGTATACTAATTCCATCGGATCGTTGGTGATAAAAGGTAGCTTTCCTGTTAAAATTTCATAGAAAGTTACACCAAGAGAATAAAAATCTGTCCGGTAGTCAATCCCCCGATTCATCCTTCCAGTTTGTTCTGGAGATAGGTAAGATAGAGTTCCTTCGAGGACATTGGGATTGGTAAGGAATTGTGTTTCTCTGGGGAGGAGAGAAGCGAGACTAAAGTCAATTAGTTTAACTTCTTTAGCGATAGGATGAATGAGAATATTAGCTGGTTTAATATCTTTATGAACGATCCGATGGCGATAAAGTCCATCTAAGCCAGCTACAATTGCTATAGCAATTTGCAAAAATTCCTGCCAACCTTCAATTGTCTTTCCCATCCCCTTGTCTCCCCATTTTTTGATCTCTTCTTTCAGGGAGATAGCGCCATAATCTTCCATCACTAAGGCATAACCATTACCGTAGTTTTCTAAACTATAGGTTTCAATCGCGTGAGGGATATGGAGGTTTTTGGCAATTGTGTACTGATTGCGAAACTGTATTAGTTCACTTAAGGTAGGATAGGGATTTTGTAAAACTTTGATCGCAACAGGTGTATCGTCTGAGGTACGCTTGCCGCGATAAATCAGGGTTCTATTCCCGGTATAAATTTCCTCAAAGATTTCATACCCTGACAGCTTAATCATATTAATTTTCACGATCGCATCATCCTTTTCCTACCATGAGGATTTATATACTACCCAGACATTGATATAATATCTATAGCAGTTCTCGCTTGGATGAGGTAATTGTGCCCTGAGTTTGAGCAAACAGGGAACAGATCGTAAAATTTAATTTACTTTACTTTACTTTACTCATTCATCTGAGACACGCTATCATTCTTACTATTCTATCAGTTGCACTCTCTCCTCGTCTAGCTATCTCCTAGTCTTGAGGCTTAATTAAGTACCCAAGCCAACAGGATCTAATCTGGAGGCAGGTTTCTAGGAGTTTTCACTAGGAGGAAAGGAGATATAACTCAGAAAATAACCGCTATCAAAACCCTCTAAGCCTTAATGTCAAAACTATTTAGATACTCAACAGGTTGACTGGGGTCAAACTTCCGTCCATCAATAAAGACTTCTGCGGGTTCGACTTTCATCCTATCGCTGGGCAATTTTATTTTTAAAGCTTGTGCCACGTCAGTATAAATTTCCAGTGGAAAAATTTGGTCAATAATTTTGTCAGCGTCTTTCGGATATTCTTGTATGTTAATATGATTCCAGCGAATCATCTGTGTCAGAAGCCAAACTCCATGAGAACGCCAGGGATAATTAACATGATTCGGTGGCTTAAGATAATTAGTATCGCGGAAGTGAAATAAATAGAAATCCGGAACTGATTTTACTCGATTTTTCTTGTCAAAGCCGCCGTAATTATAAGTACCATCAAGGGAAGATGCTACAGGTTTAGCATCGGTATTGAGATACTTACTTTGGGCAAGAATTTGAGCGACTTCAGCCCGATTTTCGGTGCGATCGCAAAATTGACACGCTTCCAATACAGCAGCCACCAAAGCCCTAGCTGTGGTGGGATTCTCTTTCACCCATGATGCCATTGTGGCTAATACATTTCCGGGATGCCCCTGCCAAATTGTCGGGGTAATATAACTAGTAAATCCAGTATTTTCGGCAATTGCTTGTTGATTCCAGGGTTCGCTAACGCAGTAACCATCCATCACCCCAGCCTTAATTTTATGAACCATTTGAGAAGGGGGAAGTTCAATTAATTCCACATCTTTATTGGGATTAATGCCCATCGCCGCTAGCCAGTATCGATAATTGTAATTATTCATCGATACACTAAAATCTACGGCTAATTTGGCTTTTTGGGCCAAACCTTTAAGATATTTCCGATAAGCATCACCAAACTCTGGAAAATTCAAGTATTCCATTCCCGCCCTAATCCCCTCATCCCAAGCTTTTTGAGAAAGAGTAATACCACCGCCATTGAGATTTAGTACCATAAGCGATACCATATCAACTTTAGCCGCACCCAGTTTAGCCAACATGGGCATTCCAAATAAAGCTTGAGAAGCATCAAATTTTCCCGCAATCAAGCCATCTTGCACGGCTTGCCAGTCAAGTTGCTTGCTGAGGTTGACATTGATACCGTAGCGAGTGAAAAATCCTTTTTCTTTGGCAATGACTAAGGGGGCACAGTCAGTTACGGGAATAGTACCAATAGTGATATCAGTTTTCTCCAACGTGCCAAAATCAGGTACCTTCTGACTTTCCTCAGAATTACTCTTGCTGTTTTTGCCCGAATCGCCTGAGTTACAAGCGGCAAACACTAAGCCAGTGGCAGTCAGACTACTGTACTTAAGAAAACGGCGGCGTTGCATGTTAGACTTTCCTCTGTAGATCTGACAATGAATCTACATCCTTTTGGATCAAGCTGGTACATCGCTGCATTAATATTACCGATGAATTCTTGACATCCCCTTTCGGAGAATCGGAAAGATTGGGCTATCCAGCAAACACTGGACAAAACAGGACAACCAGCAATATAGCCGTACTCGCTAGCGTGTTTACAACTATCTCGAAGATCCATTACAACATAAAAGTCCTCAAGCCCTCTCCCCTGCTCCCCCTCTCTCAAAACAGACTTGCTTAAATGCGTGACAGCCTATTGGTAGCATCACTCTGTAAGTTCAAAATCTTCTTGAGAGTATACAGTTTCAATACGCAGCAGTTTAGCAAGAGAAGAGAAAAGAAAAACCCAGTTTCTTAAAGAAACCGGGCTTCTCGAATATAGCAACCGCCACATCGGTTAATACATCAATAACGTCATGAATAGAGCCGAGAAGCCTTCCTGAGTAAACGGTTTGATCTACATCAAATAACTGTCAACTGTCCACTGTCAACTGTCCACTGCTATACCTCACTCCCTACTCCCTTCAAGACTTAGGTTTAGCCCAAGAATTCTCAATCAATAAATTCCGCAAAACTGGTAACAAATCATCGCAAGGAATACCCTTTTGTACGCACTCACCTAAATGGGCATCTTTCCCAACTTTACCACCCATATAAATATCCACTCCTTCCACAGCTTTACCATCTTTACGAGCTTTAGTACCCATCAAACCAATATCGGCTACTTGAGGTTGCCCGCAAGAATTAGGACAACCTGTCCAATGAATTCTGACTCCTTTAATGATTTCCAATTCTGCCTCTAAAGCTTTAATTGTCGCTAAAGCACGATTCTTAGTATCAATTAGGGCAAAGTTACAGAATTGTGCGCCAGTACAAGAAACTAAAGTACGAGATAGTGGTGAAGGATTAATCCTAAATTTATCCAGCAAAGGTTCCCCTAAAAATGCCTCTAAGCTGCCATCAGGAATATTGGGAATAATGATATTCTGCTCAACAGTCAGGCGGATTTCTCCACTCCCATAAACTTCCGCTATCCGCGCCAAGTCAAACATATCTTCCGCAAACAGCCTCCCCACAGGAACATGCAAACCAACATAATTCAATCCCGGTTGTTTTTGGGGATAGATACCAATATGATCCCGTTTTTCCCAATCAATTTCATCTGCCAAAGCTGCCGTTGCTAAAGTGCGCCCAAACTCTGCCTCCACTTCAGCCCGGAATTTGGCAATTCCCCATTCATCAATTAACCACATCAGACGAGATTTCTGACGATTTGCCCGTAACCCGTAATCCCGATAGACAATTAAAATAGCACGGCACAAATTAACTACATCATCATTCGGTGCTACCCAAACATTGAGAGGAATTGCCGCTTCGCAACGTTTAGCTGAGAAAAAACCACCCACTACCACATTGAAACCAAGTTGCCCATCTTTATAAGCGGGAACAAAAGCCACATCATTAATTTCCGCATGGACGGAATTATCCCGACTTCCCTCAATAGCAATATTAAATTTACGAGGTAAATTAGTAAATTCTGGATTACCCTTGCCATAATTAGTGATCGTATCCTGGACTTTCTGAACTAATTCTCTGGTATCAATTAATTCATTCCCATCCAATCCCGCCATCGGGGAACCAGTGATATTCCTGACATTATCCATCCCAGATTGGATGCTAGTTAAGCCAACTCCCTCAAAACGCCGGAAAATATCTGGTACATCTTCCAGTCGGATGCCTCGCAATTGGAGATTTTGCCGCGTGGTAATATCGGCATTACCATCCTCTCCATAACGCTGAATTACTTCCCCAAGAATTAGCATTTGAGTGCTAGTGAGAATTCCGTTGGGAATTCTCAGGCGCATCATGAATTTTCCTGGGGTGACAGGGCGATAAAAAATGCCTAACCATTTGAGGCGATGTTCTAAGTCTGTTTTATCAATTGCTTCCCAACCTAACTGGGCAAACTTTTCGAGTTCATTTTTAACAGCTAATCCATCTTTTTGGGATTTTAATTTTTCAAATTTGTTTAAGCTAGCTGCTGTATCGAGGGTGGTAGTCATAATTTTATCTCGTTGTAGATTTGTCCAATGTGGTTGATTTTGCGATCGCTTCTTCGAGGGAGGAGCGCCCTCAAGTGGGTTCCCCCTTCTTGGGCATCAGGTTTTTGCGATCGAGCTTTATATCTTTTAGGGGTTTGATCGCATCAAATTTAATAGCATTGATGCTATTTATACGACAACAAAATTTTTAGCATTGATTTTTGATATAACTTCAAAAAACTTTATATTGAGATATGACTCTACTTTAGTTATCTTTTACTTTATTTATCTACTTAGGAGAAAACGGTGTATTTAGATACAAAAACTCCTGTATATTGTCTTTGCTGCATGATGTTAATGCGCTTTTGACATTACCTTGGATCGGGGAATTATTTAACGACAAAGATAAGCTGCGGCGCATCTAAA
>DOIX01000017.1:15166-29440 GCA_003511885.1 Cyanobacteria bacterium UBA11153 | reverse complement strand
AAATTAAATGCGTAGCAGCTTACAAAGACACGCAGGAAGAGAAAGAAGAGTTTTGCCCTCACCTCCAACCCCTCTCGCTCAAAAAAAAGTAATTAACATAAGTTAACAAATTTCCGCAGGCTGAAAGTGGCTTAACTTCATTGAATTTATTAAGATTAATTCTCAATAATTGACGGATTTGCGTCGTTTCAGCGATCGTGCTAGAATAATCCAAAGGAGGGCTAATGACCTTTTGGAAATTTTCCATCCTACCATCAAAAAATCGATCGCGCTGCGCAGCACGTATAAGAGACTGCGTAGCAACATCAGGAAGGAATCTTGGTTTAGCAAAGCCAGGAAAGTTCAACTATGGCTATTTACCATCAAATTCATCAATTTGTGTATCGGGTGGTAATGTGGCATCGGCTGAAACTTTTTTGAATACAGTAGGATTATTAAAAGAAGTAGGTCTTGTGTCACCGGGATTCGTTCCTTCGATTTGGATCCGCATTTGCTTGTCATTGACGAATTCAAAAATCGTCATGACGGTTTGCCCTTTTTTTAAATCGATATTTAAACCCATCGGCTGATTCCTGTCATCAGTCTGATAACGCCATTCTAAAGCTACCTGTAGTTGATCTTGAGGTAGTGGCAGTAGCATGAAGAGTTTACCTTCTGGCGTAAAAATCCAGGTAATTTTCTGATTGGGAGACAATTCACTTTCCCATTTCCCGATTAAATTCTGAGTGGAGACTTCTTTGGTTAATGGGATTTGAGCTTGTGCGACAGCAGGTGATACGAATAAATCCGACTGGATACTTACCCCCAGGATACCCAACAAAGCCAAACACAAACCCGATCCTAGCAAGCGAGAAGGTAAAGGGCTAGAGGGGCGATGGGGAAGAAAATGATTATTCATGAACTTAAAGGTTGATAACTAGCGCTATCCTAACACTACATCTTAAGAAACTGCACCTCTTTAGATTATCTTCTTTATCTGGAGATAGCCCCTAATCTTGAAATATTCCCCTATTCTCCATAACTGCTTGGGTAGATATTCCCTAGTGATCCAACCATCAGGTTTTCGAGTTATATTTGGGAATGACTACCCTGCTTGAAACAGTGTTTTGACTATCCATATCAAGTAATTATTAGAGTATTATGGCAAGCGTAACTGAGATTGATGATTAAAAAATTGACCGATCAAGCCCTGAGTAATTAACATGGTTATAGTCAAATTAGTTAAGGCTATCATTAACATAATTAATATCTGATAGGATGCCGCATTGAGAGGATCGATTCCGCTTAACATTTGTCCGGTAATAATTCCTGGTAAAGTCACAACTCCGGCTACCGTCATTTGATTGAGAGTTGGAATTAACCCGGCACGAATAGCTTCTTTCCTATATCCAGCGACAGCTTCCTGTGGGGTTGCACCTAAACTTAAATGAGTTTCAATTTCCACGCGGCTGCTACTAATAGTACTAACCAAACGTTCCCCGGCAAGCGCCGCCCCATTCATAGCATTGCCTAAGACAATACCTGCTAGGGGAATTAAATATTGTGGCTGATACCAAGTTTCCGGTTGAATTATCAATAGATTTGTATAAATTAAGGTGATACTACTACAAAATAAAATTGAACCGAATACTAGGGGTAACAAACCAGGAATCTTTTTGCCAATGCGATTGCGGGTTGTCATGGTAGCAATGGTAGCCATAGCGATTAATACCATCAAAACTGCCATCGCATTCTGCAA
The DNA here is from genome assembly GCA_003511885.1 of Cyanobacteria bacterium UBA11153. Taxonomy (GTDB): domain Bacteria; phylum Cyanobacteriota; class Cyanobacteriia; order Cyanobacteriales; family Coleofasciculaceae; genus Limnofasciculus. The sequence continues at coordinate 27,702 of DOIX01000017.1, read as the reverse complement.
GGCAAAGACGAAAGCCAAGACATAGCCCACAAACATTAACTGAATTACCATTCGTCCCGTTGCCATCGCCAAAGACAACTCCAAACCCAGCCTTTGCCAACTGGATAAACCAATTGCAATCGCAATCATCCCCAATCCCCATATTAAATCTATCGGCTCCAGTTGAATTAAATCCATTTGTGGTTGCTGGTTGGTTGGTGGTTGGTTTTTGGCTGTTAATTATTTTACTCTATCGTTACCAGGGGGCAGAGCGATCGCAAACTGCTTCCCTGCCCCCTGCCCTCCAACGGCTGAGAATGAAACAATTTGAGGATGCTGGGATTCTCAAGAAATTAAGGATGGGGAATATCCCGATTCCCTTTTGGCACAAAATTTGGTTTATTTAAGTAAAAATTATAGGTTTAAACGAGTGAATTCTATCCCCCCCATTGATTTAAAGCGACAGTACCAACTCATTGGTGAAGCAGTAAGTGCTGCTGTGACAGAGGTTTTAGCTTCTGGACGTTATATTGGTGGTCCAGTAGTCCAGGAATTTGAACAACAGTTTGCGGCTTATACAGGTGTCTCGGAATCTGTTGCCTGTAACTCTGGTACGGATGCCCTATATCTGGCGCTACGGGCGTTGCAAATTGGGCCTGGGGATGAGGTAATTACCACTCCCTTTACCTTTATGGCGACAGCGGAGGCAATTACTCATGCTGGGGCGACACCTGTTTTTGTGGATATCGATCCTCAAACTTTCAATATCGATATTACTAAAATTACTCCTGCGATTACAAATAAAACAAAAGGGATTATACCCGTTCACTTATTCGGGCATCCAGTCAATATGAGTGCCCTGATGGATATCGCCCAATCTCATAATTTGCTAGTGATTGAAGACTGCGCCCAGGCAACAGGGGCAGAATGGGCGGGACAAAAAATAGGCAGTATTGGGCATATCGGCTGTTTTAGTTTCTTTCCCACCAAGAATTTGGGAGGCTGTGGCGATGGTGGGGCGATAACCACAAACGACAAAACCCTGGCAGCGTCTATCAGAATGTTAAAGGAACACGGGATGAGCGATCGCTATCATCATGAGGAAACGGGGATTAATAGCCGTTTAGATGCCATCCAAGCTGCTATCCTCCAAATTAAACTACAGTACTTGGATCGATGGAATGATGCCCGCTGTCAAGTAGCAGCAAATTACCATCAACTATTACAACCAGTATCAGAAATTCTATTACCTCAAGAACTTTCTGGCGGTAGGGCAGTTTGGAATCAGTACACGATTCGGATTACCAAAGATAGTAGTAATAACGAATACCGGGATAAGATTCGCAGTCAGTTACAGAAATTAGGTATTAGTTCCATGGTTTATTATCCATTGCCTTTGCACTTGCAGCCAGTCTACAAAAATCTAGGCTATCAAGTGGGGGATTTACCGATAGTTGAGGGAATCTGTCATGAGGTATTATCTTTGCCAATGTTCCCGGAAATTACCTTGGAGGAACAGGAGCAAGTGGTTTATAGTTTAAAGGATTGCTTGAGTATGTAGTGATTTGCGATCGCGACTGATGCGAAAAACTTAGGCAAAGTTATTAGTAGCGCAACAAGGCTAAAAATGTAGTTTCATCTAGGGTGGGCACTCCCATGGAGAACTTGAAACGCTGATGATTAAGTTACTGGGGAGTGCCCACCCTACAGTTATTGCTAAAGCCGAAGACTTATCAATCGCAATCCATGTTAACTGCGCGTTAGTTTAACTTGCGCAAAGCTAATCAAGTTGCCGAGCTTGAAAATGACTCAGTTAGCTCCTTCAATAAGGCATATCGATCCTGAGTTTCCATTCTTGAAAGGATCTATGACTTGTCAAAGTTGGACATAATTCGTTTGAGATTGACACAAAAGATTTTATCATTTCATAAATCATGGTTTTGAGATATTTTTTTTCAAGCGGCTTCTCTTCAATATTTTGACCCCAAGTTACTTCTGATTTACTACCGTAACAATTTAGTCTAATTAAATCTTCCTCTTTGCGAAAAAATATTTTCCTTTCAATTCCTTGTTCATAAAATTCTAGATTATAAGTGCTTAAGTCGCTATCCAAAAATTTTAAAATATCTGGTATTTGCTCGATAACTGTCAAAAAATCTGTGGATACATCAACAGGCCAGGGCAATTTTCCAAAACCTTCAACTTTAAATTGAACTATATTAGAATTTTGTAACTCCTGACCAATCAGATAAAATACTTCTGCGACATCGTTTAGTTCTTCAAGTTTTATATCATACTCACTGTCAAACTCATCGTTATCTTCCCACTGGTTTTCAACAACTGACTCTTGCCGATATCCTAATCTGTTAATTTCCAAGCACATCAAAAACACATCTTTCTCCTAATATGTTACTTAACAATTCGGTAAGCGGTTATGTATCCTCCAGTAAGTAATTCAAGATTAGGGTACGTTATGCTACTGCTAACACACCCTCCCAGAATTGCGATCGCACGAAATGCCCGCGAAGCTAATCGCACTCTCTTCATGACGTTATTTCAGTTATAGCCGATGTAGCAGTTGCTATAAATAAAAAATTTACTTGATTCTCAATCATTTAATTCTCCTGATGGTGGTAGCGAATTAAACCAACAGCTTCAACAAGATTCGCAGTAGGAACCATCTAGGGTGCGATGGATTGCCGCACCGCATCGGGGACAGGTGTCCAAGGTGCGAGCCAAAGGATGGTAATCTTTGTGAAAGGAAGTTGCGATCAGCTTTGGAGATGTCTAATAGACATCTCCAGAAAACATTGTATTAACTTGTAGTATTTTGTAGGGGCGAAGCATAAGGGCGACAATTTCACGGAAAAATCAGAAATCTGGATATCCCTTATGCTTCGCCCTGCCCCGACAGGTAAGCCATAATTTATATTTTGGAGATGTCTATTGTTTCTGAACGACATCTTCAACTACGTGGCGCGGAGCTGCTCCCATAAGACCAAGTGCTACCCGGACCAATAGAGAGTACATTATCTCCAGGTGTAAACAGGAGCCAGTTATCAACTCCTTCTTCTGAACAATCTGAGTAAATTGAAAAAGTTCGCAACACGATACCATCTTCAAAAGTAAAGATGGTATCCCAAGCTGGAGGAAGTAGTTGAATGGACTGAAGAGCTAAACCTTCCATGGACTTAACTGCTCCTTCCATTTGCTGTTGTGAGTCTTCACAAGCAGCTAGCACTTCGTCTTCTTTCTCTAAACGCCAAGCACACATGTAAATCCATAAATGCCATTCGCCACGAGCTGGTAATGGGTTTCCTTTATGTAAAAATTTTCTAGGAATGGGAGTACCAAAGTCGAAAGTAATAAAGCTGCCAACTCCGATAGACACATGCCAAGGTTTCTGTCCTAGTAACGGGGCAATGTGAGTTTGAATTTTTTGAATGTCTGCTTCTGTTATGGTCATTTGGTAATTTTTTAGATTCCAATAAAGTTAATAGTTTGCTACTGATATAATTCTACCTTCTAGCATTTCAATTGCCGTTTGTGCCGCCTGTCTGACATGAGGGTGAGAATCCACCAAAAGCTGACGTAATTCGGGAATCGCTCCTACTGCCTCCAACTCGCCTAACTCATCTGCCGCATTTTCTCGTACAATAAAATGTGGATCTTTCAGACCTTTTAGTAGTAAAGGCATTGCCCTGTCTGGATCTAGGCGTGCCATAAACCGCAATACACTACCTCTTACATAAGGGGATGGATGTTCCCGTAAAGCAAAAACTTGGTCTATATTATCTTTTTCACCCAGTCTAGATAAACCATTAATTGCTTCGGCAATAACCATGGGTCTAGAATCATGAAGATAGGTAATGAGTAAGTTGTTTAATTGCATATCTTTTGGTGGAGTTTCAGTCAGAGCAAAGAGAATACCTACTAACTTAGGCGTATCTGCATTTTGAAGTAGATCTAGCAAAAATGCGATACCTACCTCCCCCTGTTTCTCGATCAGAAGCGCTAATTCAGAATAATATAAAAACTCCTCATCCTCTTCCTCAATAATCGGTTTTTGAAAGCGAGCAATCAGTTCTTCCAAATTGAGATAGTTAAATTCGGGATAAACACTCATCTTTTCTCTTCTTAAAATTGGACTAGACTATAGCTAGTCTAAATGAATTGTGAAATCTATTGTCGTCAGAGAAAAATCATAAGCCTTGAGTTGTCGTTTACCCTTCACTCTCGCATAAACACAAAATATGGGGGTGTGAATTTTCTCTCGTCAACATGAATTAGCCCTGCCTTAGTCAGGGGGGAGCCAGGAGCGCTACTGTAGCAAGCATTTAGGAAATTAGTATTGTAAAACTTTATAAAGAGATTGGTAGTGGATTGAACGATCGCAGAAAACAGTTAGAAACACTGCTACAACAAAATGATTATGATCTTCTTTTGGTTGAGAATGCGGAATATCGGCTTAGAATCCCCCGACTTCAAGTCGGGGGAATGTCAACAGCTATTAAATCAGCTTTGCTATTAAACCGGAACTTTTGCCATATTAACTGTGGCTAAAGCTTCGACTAAACTGCGTACAGCAGCCACCATCGCCACTTCGTCATTCAGTTGATTAATTGCCGATCCCACACCAACGCCCGCCGCACCAGCAGCAATTGCCATGGGTGCGGTAACGTCAGATATGCCGGAGGCACATAAGACGGGTACGGATACGGCACGAGAAATTTCGCGTGCGGCGGCTAAGGTGGGGGCGGCTTTTTCAATTAAGCCTAACGTACCTGCTGCACGAGGATTGCTGCTCGTACCGCCTTCGGTTTGAATAATATCTGCACCTGCGGCAACTAATTCTTCGGCTAGTGCTACTTGTCGATCCAGGGTGAGGATATGGGGTACGGTGACAGAAAGGGTAATATGAGGAAGGAGCGATCGCACCTCTTGTGTCAAGGCTAAGACTTCCTCGGCTTCAAATCGCTTGCCTTGGGTGTAAAAGCAATCGAAGTTGCCAATTTCAATTAAATCTGCACCTGCATTGACGGCTGTAACAAACTCCATTGGCTCTACGGATGATACGCAAATGGGCAGATTTGTCAACTCTTTGGCTAGTGCTACCAAATCTGGATGAGCGGCAATATCAACGAAGGTTGCACCGCCTCTGTCAGCAGCTTTGACTACGGCTGCGACTCGATTAGCGTCAAAGTTATTCAATCCGCTAATAACTTTGAGGACTCGATGCTGGTCAAATGCTTGTTGCAGTTGAGGATGTATGGTCATAGTGCCAAATTACCCTTAGTATTAACGATCTATTGCTACTTTTACTTACCTTACAAGAAAACGCTAGCAGTTCGTTGAAGTATCAGGTCGAAACTGGGGTTTCTCAAATAAACCAGGTTTCTGAGGCATCTCGCCAGCCTCAAGTTATACAGCAGGGGGGATTTTCTGACAACCTTTACTTAAGGAAAAATCCTATTGTGCCAGTTATCAGAGCGTAATTTACATTGGTCAAAGGTAAAATCTTTGCATAGACTATAAAAAAATGGCGAAGTCCCGTGTGATGTTGTCCTTGAACCGTTATGAATTTTGTCCCTGAAAACTTGTCCTCCTTTTACTCCGAGGTATTGGAGGAAACTCAATTAGGTAGGTTATGCGGTCAAACTAGACTCTTTCAGAATCGCTATGAAGTACTGCGACTCTTAGGTAGAGGTGGTTTTGGGGTTACATTTCTGGCTAGAGATGTATCTTTGCCCGGTGAACCATTGTGCGTCATCAAGCAACTCTGCCCTAAAGTCAACGATAGTAAAGCTTTGGAGAATGCACGGGTGCGCTTTGAAAGGGAGGCGAAAACCCTAGGCAAGCTGGGCAGCCACTCTCAGATTCCTATGCTCCTGAACTATTTTGTGGCTGATGGGGAATTTTACCTGGTTCAAGAATATGTCCATGGTGTCACCTTGGCAAGACTGGTGAGACGACATGGTTGTTTACCGGAATCAGCAGTTAAACGCTTTCTATTTGAAATACTTCCCCTGTTGGAGTATATCCACAAACATAAGGTTATTCATCGAGATATCAAACCCCAAAATATTATTCGCTGTCAAGATGATGGCAGGTTGGTATTAATTGATTTTGGTGCAGTCAAAGAACAAATTGCCCAAGCTGTTGATAGTACGATGAGAATTAGATCGACTCATTTTATTGGCACTGTAGGGTTTGCGCCACCAGAACAATTTTGCCTGAGAGCAGTTTTTGCTAGCGATATCTATGCCATAGGGATTACTTGTCTATATCTATTAAGTGGGAAGGGACCTCTTGACTTTAATGGAGAAGGTACGACTGCTGAATTGTATCGGAAAGATATATTACGGTTAAGCGAACCTTTTGCCAAAATTTTGATTAAAATGATTCAAATTTCCCTGGAAGATCGATATAAATCTGCCAATGAAATTTTAAGAGATCTCAACTACATTTCACCTCAAATGAGTCTAGCCAATTGTTTGGTTGTCCAGCATCATCCTCAGCAACAGGAGGAAAAGGCTCGACTTGGCGATAGAAATAACCATTACTCTCCGGTGACTAAAGAGGCGATCGCAATTCGGGAATGGAAGCGCAGGAGGGAGAAAAAATCAAACAACAATCGACCTATAACTCAGATACAGTCCCTCATTTCTTCTGGAGTAAGTAAACCCTAGTTATTGCAATTGATAGTTGATAGTTGACAGTTGATAGGTTTCAATTGTCCATTGTTCCAAGATATATTATGAATTGGCGTTTAATTCCTTTACTGAATCTTTCAGGGAAACTGCAAATGGCAATTGATGAATGGCTGTTTGCACAACATTGTTTGGGGAAACAGTCGCCTGTTTTACGATTTTATACTTGGGAATTTCCGACTATTTCTTTGGGATATCATCAGCGTCGGTGGCCTAGTTTTTGGCAAGATTTGACTTGGCAGGAAATGCCCATATCGATAGTGCGTCGCCCTACGGGAGGAAGGGCAGTACTCCATCAGGGGGATTTAACTTATATGGTGATAACTTCTGGATTGACAGGGAAGCGAAATGATAGTTATCAAAAGATTTGCGAGTTTTTGATGGCAGGATTGCGATCGCAAGGTATCGATCTATATTATGGCTTGGCTGGACGAGATTATATTCGCAATCCTAATTGTTTTGCCACGGCTACGGGGGCGGATTTGGTATTGGCAAATGGCACTAAACTGATTGGTAGCGCTCAGTTACGTCGTGGTGATGCTATTTTACAGCATGGTTCGATCCGTTTGCAGCCGGATGGGGAGTTATTTACTACAGTTTTTGGCGAAACTATACCCCCTGTGAGTTTTGCTGGGTTAACAGGAAACTTCCTGACAGGAGAGACTTTAATTGAAACTCTGGTGGAATCACTAACTAATGCCGCTGCTGATTGTTTTGGTGTTAACTTAGTTAATCAGCCTTTGTCTGATACAGAATGGGAAAGAATTCTCGCCCAGCCGAGTTTAGAGGTGGGTTTGCCAGTTGGTATTAAAAATTAGGTGTAGAGTGTAATCTCAAGTTTAGTCGGTTTCTTCCAATAAATAATGTAAAATAGATGAAGAAGAATAATTCTCTTGTTTGTATTTCCAACTTAACTTATACATGGGATCGATTCTACTATCAATTCGCGCTTTCATTTTTGTTGTTAAAGGATGAAGCAACCCATCTATACCCATATCGCAAGTATTGTAATATGGCTTCATTTTTTTATATATCTCCAAAAGCTCTCTATCTGAACCTATTAATTTAGCAAATATAAAGTGGAAAATAAAATAAGGATAAACTTGGAAAATTTTCCTGACAATCCATGAAGACCAAAATCTAGTTGTTTTATATTTGCGATTTAAAAATATCTTTAACAAATTAACTCTTTTTCTTGCTATTGTACCGCTATGGTAAAAATCATTATCTTGAAAGAAAGTAATAAATTTTTGATTCATTTTTACGACTATAGGATTAGCCTTTTCTGCGACTAAAAACCAATTGAAAATCCAGCCATATCCCCTTGTTTTGTAAATGAATGCAAAAAAACCAGCTTGAGTATAGTCTTCCAACCAGTTGTCTAGCGGTACTCGGCAGAGAGTGGTTGCATCAGCCCAAACTCCTCCATACTTTGCAAGTAACTCAAGTCGGATAATGTCAGATTGATAATTTTTGGATAATTGGCATAATTTTTCTTTCAGCAAAGAAAGAGTAATATAATTGCTGAGATTGTTTTCATCTAGAAAAATAACCTCCCAGTCAGGGTTATACTTTTTCCAAGATTCAAAACACTTCCTGACAACCAATGGTGCTTGTGAAAGTCCCTGATACCATAAAAACCATATTTTTTTCGGTATAGTCATTTGTTCTACCTATTAAGTAATAATTTGTCAACGCAATTACAAACGTAGTATATAATGGAAATTTAACAGAACTTAAGGAGCAATGCCACTCATACTGAGGATGGTGTCGTACTATCGTCTCATACATCACTACAGACAGATGGATGCTTTGGGTAGGTATTGTTTGGGCTAAGTTCTTCACCTATGCCAAAATGGTGGAAACAGACAAAAGTAGCAATAGAAGAGGAGAATCTCTTGTGCAGTCACGATACAATCCCGCTGAGATAGAGGAAAAATGGCAGAAAACCTGGGCAGATTCTGGCTTAGACAAAACCCCTACAGATAAAGATAAGCCGAAATTCTATGCCCTATCGATGTTTCCCTATCCATCGGGTAACCTGCACATGGGACATGTCCGTAACTATACCATTACTGATGCGATCGCAAGAGTCCGGCGGATGCAGGGTTATCGGGTATTGCACCCGATGGGTTGGGATGCTTTTGGTTTGCCTGCGGAAAATGCGGCAATTCAACGAGGTGTCCATCCGGCAAAGTGGACTTATCAAAATATTGCCCAAATGCAGTCTGAGTTGAAGCGATTGGGGCTTTCTTATGATTGGAATTGCGAGTTGGCGACTTGTTCTCCCGATTATTATAAGTGGACGCAGTGGATTTTCTTACAGTTTTTGAATGCGGGTTTAGCTTATCAAAAGGAAGCGGCGGTAAATTGGGATCCGATTGACCAAACTGTGTTAGCTAACGAACAAGTTGATAGTGAGGGTCGTTCTTGGCGTTCCGGTGCTAAAGTAGAACGTAAATTGTTGCGGCAATGGTTCTTGAAAATTACCGATTATGCGGAGGAATTGCTCAACGATTTAGATAAGTTGACGGGATGGCCGGAACGGGTTAAGGTAATGCAGGCTAACTGGATTGGTAAGTCCGTTGGCGCTTATTTGGAATTCCCGATTGTGGGGTTGGATGAGAAAATTGCCGTATTTACCACGCGACCGGATACGGTGTATGGTGTAAGTTATGTTGTATTAGCGCCAGAACATCCTTTAACCGCAAAAGTAACAACTAGCGATCGCAAAAATGCTGTTGATACTTTTAAACAGGAAGTAGCCGCCGAAAGCGAAATTGAACGAACAGCAGAAGATAAGCCCAAACGCGGTATTCCTACAGGTGGAATGGCAATTAATCCTTTTACTGGTGAGGAAATTCCCATTTGGATTGCTGATTATGTTTTGTATGAATATGGTACGGGTGCGGTAATGGGTGTCCCTGCCCATGATGTTAGGGATTTTAAGTTTGCTAAAGAGCAAAATTTACCGATTAAAGTGGTAATTGTGCCAGCGGATGGGGTAACGGATGTAACGGATAAGCAGTTAGCAATTAGCAATGAGCAATTAGCAATTTCTCAGGCTTATACTGAACCAGGTATTATGGTTAATTCTGGTTCTTTTGATGGGATAGTTTCTACTGAAGGCAAAACGGCGATTATTGAGTATGCCGAAAAGCAAGGTTGGGGCAAGGGAAGAGTGCAATATCGGTTGCGAGATTGGTTGATTTCTCGTCAGCGTTATTGGGGTGCGCCTATCCCAGTAATTCATTGTCCCAATTGTGGAATTGTCCCTGTGCCGGAGGCAGATTTGCCTGTAACTTTGCCGGAGGATGTTGATTTTACAGGAGGGCGTGTTTCGTCTTTGGCTCAGTTAAAAGGTTGGGCTGATGTCCCTTGTCCAAATTGCGGTACTCCGGCAAAACGGGAAACAGATACGATGGATACTTTTATTGATTCTTCTTGGTATTTTTTGCGCTTTACTGATGCTAAGAATCAGTCTCAAGTATTCGATCCCATTCAGACTAATGATTGGATGCCTGTGGATCAATATGTCGGAGGAATTGAACACGCAATTTTACATTTATTGTATTCCCGATTCTTTACCAAGGTATTGCGAGACAGAGGTTTGTTGAATTTTGATGAACCTTTCCAACGTTTGTTAACTCAAGGGATGGTACAAGGATTAACTTATGTTAATCCGACGACGGGTAAATATATTCCTTCTAATTTAATCGATCCTGCCAATCCAAAAGATCCAGAAACTGGGGAAAAGTTGGAAGTTTCTTTTAAAACCATGTCCAAATCGAAATATAATGGCGTTTCCCCAGAAGCAGTTATTAATAAATATGGGGCAGATACCGCACGGATGTTTGTCTTATTTAAAGCCCCTCCAGAGAAAGATTTGGAATGGGATGAAGCAGATGTAGAAGGACAATTTCGCTTTCTCAATCGTGTCTGGCGCTTAGTTACTGAATTTGCCGAAAAATCGCATCATTCAACGCAAATACCTGCACAACTAAGTAAAGCTGAAAAGGATTTAAGACGGGCAATTCATACCGCCATTAAGGAAACTACAGCGGATTTAGATGATGAATATCAATTTAATACCGCCGTATCGGAATTAATGAAATTAAGCAATGCTTTAACCGATGCCCCCTGTAAAGATTCCCCGGTTTATGTAGAAGGAATTGAAACGTTAATCCGGCTATTAGCGCCCTTTGCCCCCCATATTGCCGAAGAATTATGGCAAATGATGGGCAAGACAAATTCCGTACATACTGAAAATTGGCCTCAATGGGATTCATCCGCTTTAGTTGTCGATGAAATTACTCTAGTAATTCAAATTATGGGTAAAACTCGCGGGACAATTCAAGTTGCCGCTGATTTAGATAAAACCGCCTTAGAAAAGTATGCGCGGGAGTCGGAAGTAGCACAGCGACATATTGAAGGTAAGGAGGTGAAAAAGGTAATTGTTGTCCCTGGAAAGTTGGTTAATTTTGTAGTGGGTTAATTGAGTTTGTTGGGTGTTGTGTTGTTAGTGTGTTTTTTTTAACACAGAGGCATCCAGAGGTAGCGCAGAGGTACGCAGAGGTTTTTAGGGAATTCAACTCTTAAATACATCTGGTAAATTCTGCCTACCACTAATTACACGAACGATTTCGAGTTGAGTGTCGGTAACGCGATAGAAGATGATGTAACCATCTAAAGGAATTCCTCGCAGTGAAGGATTTATATGAGAATAAGTTCGTCCCATTTTAGGAAAATTGGTGAGATTTTGACACTTGTGGTTGAATTCTTGAAACAGTTTTTCTCCAGCTTCTACGTTATTAGCCAAGAAATACTCTGAAAGCAGTTTTAAATCTTGAATGGCAGTTGGGGAAATCGTTAGTCGCATGATTTAGCTACCTGGCGAGCTTCCTGAAATTGTGCCAATATTAGATCGATGACGGGTTGTGCGTCTTGGCCTTCACCGCGATCTAATTCTGAAATTCCTACAGCAACCTTTTTACGAGTTTCTGTCAACCAGGTAAAGTAGGATTGAGCATCTTCACTTATCAACAGTTTTAGGGCAGCTTCAAGGACAGCATTAGCATCAGGAAAACGTCCGTTTTGAATCTGAGTTTGAATAAGTTGCTCGTGTTCAGGTTTGAGGGTGATAGCCATAGTAGTGGAGTCAGTTCACTTATGTCTATTGTAGCGAAGAGGATCGTCTATAGCATTTTTCATTTAGATGAGGTACATATCTAAAGTTAGATAGTTCGATAATGCTGGCGCTGAAAGAATCCAGTGTACCTCACGCAAGTGAAAAACGCTATATATATAGAAACCCGATTTCTTAAAGAAACTGGGGGAATGGGGAACTCTTAATGAAAAGGTCATTAGCCCTCCTTTGGATTATCCTAACACAATCGCTGAAACAACGCAATATCGTAAATCCCACATTCCGCAGATGTGAGTAAATTTTTTTATTCAGTTGTGAAAGCTGGGATAGCCCAAAGTTTGTTCGTTTAAATTAGGCGGGGTTAACGTCAAGGAAGCCTGTGAATAAGTTTTCCTCCAAAACTTCTGAAATTTGGTGACATATATAGCTATTGTAATTAGCCCCCACATTCTGGGTAGGCTGTAAAAAGCTGATAATTTCTGCTCCTCAGCTTTTCCACCAGACGTGCTGCTGCGAGGATAAATTTAAGCCATAAACCACATAGTTAGCAAAATGCTCGCAATTGTTTATCGCAATATTGTATCGAGCAGCAGCCATAAATCTTTCTATCCTGTCTATTTCTGGTTGCGTCACCTTCACCCTACCTCGCAACTCTAAACCTGTTGGTCCTAAACCAACAGAATTATAGCAACCGCCACATC
>DOIX01000017.1:0-14857 GCA_003511885.1 Cyanobacteria bacterium UBA11153 | reverse complement strand
TGTCAACTGTCCACTGCTATATCAAGACATCCAGTTTCGCTAAGATAATAACGATCTGCCAAACCAGCCAAAGTTTGAATCGGTATTTCCCTAACGTTCAAAACGCTCGATTCAACAATTTCCTATCCCATACTTTTAATTAATCCCTAACCTAAAAACCCATCACCTCAGCCACAGCTTCTAATTTTGGCTCAATGCCTTGAATTAATTGATTATTGCAATGTTTAATTGCCGTATCAGGATCTTTCAATCCATTACCTGTCAAGACACAAACCACATTTATACCCGCAGGAACTAAATCTTTTACTTTCAACAAACCCGCAACGGAAGCTGCACTAGCAGGTTCGCAAAAAATACCTTCTTGAGATGCTAATAACCGATAAGCTTCTAAAATTTCCTCATCGGTAACGCTATTAAATTCTCCCTTACTTTCTTGTTGTGCCGCCACAGCTTGCTGCCAACTCGCGGGATTACCAATTCTAATCGCAGTGGCAATAGTTTCGGGATGCTGAAAGACTTTACCTGTTACGAGAGGAGATGCGCCTGCGGCTTGGAATCCCATCATTCGAGGAGTGCGATCGCATTTTCCTTCTTGATGATACTGACAAAAGCCCTTCCAGTATGCGGTGATATTCCCTGCATTCCCGACAGGAATACACAACCAATCAGGGGCATTACCTAAATTATCAACAATTTCAAAAGCTGCCGTCTTCTGGCCCTCAATGCGATAGGGATTAACAGAATTAACTAAAGTAACTGGATATTTTTCCGCTATTTCTCTAACTATGTCCAAAGCATTATCGAAATTCCCTTTAATTGCCAGGACTTCTGCCCCATACACTAAAGCTTGAGCCAATTTTCCTAGCGCCACATATCCATCAGGGACGATCACAAAAGCCCGCATCCCACCGCGACGGGCATAAGCTGCAGCCGATGCAGAAGTATTGCCCGTACTGGCACAAATAACTGCTTTTGCTCCTGCTTCCTTTGCTTTGGAAATAGCCATAGTCATCCCTCGGTCTTTAAAGCTACCTGTAGGATTAAGACCATCGTATTTTACCCATACTCGCACGCCTTTACCAATTAAATTTGCGATCGCAGGTGCGGGAATTAGGGGTGTATTTCCTTCTAGGAGAGTAACTACGGGGGTAGATTCGGTCACGGGCAAATACTGACGGTAAGTCTCGATTAAACCCGACCAAGCTAAAGGATTAGAACTAACTTTCCCAAAGGTATGAGAATCTGGAGCAGAAATAGTTAAAGCCACAATTCGGTTTTTGGTTATTTGTTTTTTGTTTTTGGTTGTTTGTTGTTTGTTGTTTTTTCAGGGAATGGTGAGTTAGCCATTTTTTTATTTTCGACTTATATACTCTCCATTTCTTTTCTCTTCCTTGTTTTTGATCTAGTCAAGAAATAAGGGATACAAGTGCCTGAATTGATTCATGGCCTGAAAAGAAAAAAATTTGTTTCAGAGACCGAGTGGGATCGAGAATCTGTCCGCGAGAAACTCCCTGAATTTATGGATAAGGATATTTTTATTCCCCTTTTCCCGTTTCCCGCTCCTTCCCGTTCCCCGTTCCCTGTTCATGACTAACAACCAACAACCAACAACAAATAACCAACAACCACTAGTTTACCGCGATTGGTTCGATGTTACAGACTTCTGAGGCTTTTCAAAGTGAGGTTTCTCAAAGTGAGATTTCTCAAAGTGAGGCTTATCGCTGCGACGCTTAATTTTGGGTCGTTCTACAGAGTAGTCAAAATCTCCGGTTAAGGGAGGTTGAGTATGATCGTAGACCATTTGCAAGGAAGCGGCTGCGATCGCCAGCGGATCGTATTCTTCGCTCAAATCCCGGACTACGGGGAGGAATGATGCCATTCTTTCTCCGGCTAAGGCTTCCCGTAACTTTTCTTGGAGTTTTTCCAAGCGTCGTGCTTCAATTTGGGAACGGCTGGGAATCCGGGTTACATCCAGACGTTGGCGAACTTTCCGTTCAATCACTTGCAGTTTGCGGCGATCGAAGGGATGGATAATCGAGATTGCCATACCAGTTTTACCAGCACGACCAGTACGACCAATCCGGTGAATGTAGCTTTCGGCTTGATCTGGGAGGTCATAATTAATGACGTGGGTTAAGTGATCCACATCTAAGCCTCGTGCTGCAATATCAGTTGCTACTACCCAACGGACTTGATTTTGGCGGAAGCGATAGAGTAAACGTTCCCGTTGAGATTGGCTTAAGTCACCGTGATATTCATCCACACTATGACCTGCTGCTTGTAATTGGCTGGTCAATTCAGCAGCAGATTTCCGAGTCCGGACAAAGATTAATGCTGATTCTGGATCTTCCAATTCCATAATCGGCAATAGAGCTTTGGACTTAGAACAACCACTAGGAACCATGTACACCCGCTGTTCGATCTTGGAAGGAGTAGCTTTTGGTTGTTCCACGGTAACTGTTACCGGGGAAGTCATAAACTGATTGACTAATTCCCGGATTGGGCGAGGCATGGTAGCCGAGAAACAGGTTGTTTGACGTTCCTTGGGGGCTTGTTCGAGGATTTTCTGTACGTCATCGATGAAGCCCATGCTTAACATTTCATCTGCTTCATCTAGGACTACCCAGCGCACACCATTCAGCTTCAGGTCACCTCGGTCTAGCAAATCGATAATTCGTCCTGGAGTTCCTACTACAATCTGGACTCCTCGTTCGAGGCTGCGAATTTGCCGTTCAATAGATTGACCGCCGTAAACTGTGAGGATACCAAAGCGACGATTACCGCTGAAATCGCGCATGGCATCTGCCACTTGCTGTGCTAACTCCCGCGTTGGGGTGAGAATCAAGGCTTGGACAACTCGGCTGCTGGTGTCGATTTGCTCCAATATGGGGAGGGAAAATGCTGCCGTTTTTCCGGTTCCAGTTTGGGACTGCCCCACCACATCACGTCCAGCGAGTAGTTCAGGAATCGCTTGTTCTTGAATGTTGGTGGGTGCTGTGAAGCCTAATTTTTCTAGTTGCTCGACACGTTCATCAGACAGGCCCAGGCTTTGAAAGGAAAGGGTCATAAGTTATAGTTCGTTACTTAGTGATTAGGTTTTGTTTAGGGTTAGCAACTGTAACCAATTTCTTGGACAAAGTTTACCTTCCCTTACTGTTTGGGTAATTTTTTTTGGGGGAGGGTGGGATGAGGGAAGCCCCCATCCTGGTTGTAGTCGATTAGACAAGTCCTGTTTCCAGGTAAAGTTTGCCTCGGCAATGTTGAAGAAGCTTGTCAGGAACCAAGCACGGGCTTATAAACCTTTCACCACTATTGTTTAACCTGGTTCGACAGTGCTACAAACTGGCGTTCATTCGTAGGTGTCATGACTTCTCCAACGTAGACACGGTGGCCTTAGCCTGCACGCTCGTTAGTCTGGGGAACTATTTCTAGCTTTGTCCAGATTTGGGTAGGTTTTTACGAACGGTTTAGTTTTGTTGTCGAATGCTGTAGGAAGTTGGTTTCCATCAATTAAAATTAACGGATGCCAGATTACCCACTCAGTTAAATGGACTAGACTTTTCCGACAACTAATCGCGGACTCTTAACCACAGAACCATATAGATCGTAGAAGTCAGCCTTAGCGATTTCTACGCTGTGGATTGTTCCTAGGGAGGCTTCCCCAGTGACGTAGACTAATCCATCTACTTCTGGGGCAAATCGGGCTGAACGACCAACTAACACTCCTTGGGAGGGGTGTTCTTGTTCGATCAGAACATCGACCACCTTGCCCACTTCACCTTGATTTTTTTTCAAAGAGATGGGCTGCTGGACTGCCATGAGAGCGTTTTTACGGGCCTCCTTCACGTCTTGAGGCAGTTGATTGGGCAAGTTGTAGGCGGCTGTTCCCTCTTCGGCAGAAAAGGTAAATGCGCCAACGTGGTCAAACTCGTGATTCCGGACAAATTGCAGCAAATGTTCAAATTGCGCGTCCGTCTCGCCGGGAAATCCGACGATAAATGTGGTTCTGAGGACTCCATCGGGGAAGGAGGTTTTAATCCGTTCGATAATGCCATCATTTACTCGTCCTTGCCAAGGTCGATTCATGGCACGGAGGACTTCCGGATGGGAGTGTTGCAGAGGTAAATCTAAATAGGGCAGAACATTGGGAGTTTCCTGGATGGCAGCAATCACTGCTGGGGTTAACCCCGTGGGATAGGCGTAGTGCATTCTGATCCAGGGGACATCCACTTTGCCTAGTGCCCGTAAAAGTTCCGCTAGTTTAGGTTCGCCGTAGAGATCTAAACCGTAGTTAGTAGTAATTTGGGAAATTAATAAGATCTCTTTTACACCTTCAGCAGCGAGCTGATGGGCTTCTGCTACGATCGATTCAATCGTTCGCGATCGCTGGTTACCTCTGAGATGGGGAATAATGCAGAAGGCACAGCGGTAATCGCATCCTTCCGCTATCCGCAGGTAAGCTACTCCTTCTGAGGTTGTCCGATAGCGAGGTGTTGTTTCATCTGCGATATATGTAGGTTCGGCTGAAACTTCTTTAACTCGTTCCCCCGCCTCTACTCTTTCAATTACTGAAACAATTTTTTGGTAATCCCCGGTTCCAACTACTGCCACTGCCTCTGGTAACTCTGCCAAGAGTTCATCTTGGAAGTGTTGCGCCATGCAGCCAGTAATCACTATTTTTTTATCAGCTTCGGCTAATTCTACCAGTGTCCGGACAGATTCAGTACGTGCTGCCTCTATAAAACTACATGTATTTACAATAACATAATCAGCTAGTTCTTCATTAGAATCTACCTGGTAGCCTGCTTGTACCAGCAGACCTAACATGTGTTCTGTGTCAATGCGGTTTTTTTCGCAGCCTAGGTGTGAAATGGCAATGGTTGGCGTTTTGCCCATGCGGTTATTGTTTATCCTATCCGGTTTTGAGGGGGTAGTTTCCCCGATCGAGTGGTGGAACGCCTCTAGTGAGTCGCTGCCATCAGGATTGTCTCCTTTGGGTTCACCCACACTCCATCAGTCCGGATGTTCCTTAGTCTGTTATGTCAACCCTGTTATCTTTATTTATATAAAATTTTGTTAATATATGCAACACTCTAGAGCCAATCGCTCGGGTTGCCTGTTATAAACCAATATGTTGCTAAAATAGCTAATCAGTAATTACTAATTGTAATTTATAGAATATTGGGGATCTACCAAGACCCATACAGGGCAAGAGTGAACTCTATCGCTGAGTTCACTCTTGCCCTGAGTCCGGGTACACAACAGATAGAGATGTAGCCGCCGCACAAATTGTCCGTCATCGCGGCATCTCTGAGGTGGGACGCATCTTGGAGAATAGACATCTCCAAAAAATAATGTCAACCCCTTACCCTGTCTAGATGAAAACCTAGTTTCTGGAGATGTCTAATCAAGAAAATGCTTGTGGAGACAACCTGACGGGGACGGGAAACCGTCTAGTTAAGAGTCCAAGAAGCAAGAAGCAAGAAGAAAGGTGGAGAGGCGGACTGAAGTCACGTCTCGTAACATCTTTTAAGAATCCCCTCATCTTCAGACAGGGGAGTACGTCAATCCATCTACATCCTAACGGCAATTCATCTCAACGCTGTACTCCCAAGAGTCAATGTTGAGATAAATTGCGGAATGTGGGCTAAAAAAAGGTCATTGTAACTCGATGAACCAGGATCGCGATCGCAGCAGAGTCCCTCGCGCAAGACCCACAGACGCTGCTGATGTAGAGAAAATCAATGTTCCTATTTACCTGTCCCCACGCTCAATTGTAGATCCCCTCCCAGCTTATGATAAATACTGCCCTCACCCTACCAAACTATTACATTATTGAACAACTCTACTCAGGTTCAAGAACCCAAGTTTATCGCGGGAGAAGAGAGTCAGACCAAAAAGCAGTAGTCCTGAAACTGCTATTAAGTGAGTATCCCACCTTCAATGAACTAGTCCAGTTTCGCAATCAATACACCATTGGCAAAAATCTCGATTTGCCGGGAGTAATCAAGCATCTGAGTTTAGAAACCTACCGCCATGGTTTTTTACTAGTAATGGAGGACTTTGGTGGCATTTCTCTTTCTGAGTACATTACCTCTTTAGGCGATGGGCAAAATCCCCCATTTCTAGGCGATGGGATGTTAAGTGAATTTCTCAATATTGCCATCCAGATCGTCCAAACGCTAGCAGGACTCTATTCATATCGAGTGATTCACAAAGATATCAAGCCCCAGAATATTCTGATTAATCCCCAAACCAAAGAAGTCAAACTAATTGACTTTAGTATCTCCTCCCTATTACCAAGAGAAAATCAGGAGATTACTAACCCAAATATGTTAGAAGGAACCCTCGCCTATATATCCCCGGAACAGACAGGACGGATGAATCGAGGTATTGACTACCGTACCGATTTTTACTCTTTAGGGATCGCCTTCTACGAACTTCTCACCGGAAAACTTCCATTCCAGTCGGATGACCCACTAGAGTTAATCCACTCTCATATTGCCAGGAAGCCCACTCCTCCAAGCGAGCTTGTATCCACCATTCCCCAGGTGGTGTCCGACATTGTAATGAAATTGATGGCAAAAACCGCTGAAGAACGGTATCAAAGTGCTTTTGGACTGCGATACGATTTAGAAACTTGTTTACAACAATGGCAAGAAAAAAACAGGATTACACCATTTTCCCTCGGTAGGAGGGACATCACCGAGCAGTTTATTATTCCCGAAAAACTCTACGGTAGGGAAACAGAAGTTGCGACTCTGTTAGCTGCCTTTGACCGCGTTGCTAACCCCTATCAATCCCCCCTTAATAACGGGGGAATAAGGGAGGTAGAAATGATGTTAATAGCTGGTTTTTCCGGGATTGGCAAGACAGCAGTAGTACATGAAGTCCACAAACCAATTGTCCGACAGAGGGGTTATTTTATTAAAGGGAAATTCGACCAATTTCAGCGCGATATTCCCTTCTATGCTTGGGTACAAGCCTTCCAGAATTTGATGCGACAACTCCTCACCGAAAGTAGCGATGCCGTCCGGCAGTGGCGAACCAAAATCTTGGCAGCTTTAGGTGAAAATGGTCAAGTAATTATAGAAGTTATCCCCGAATTAGAACACTTGATTGGGGCACAGCTAGCCGTACCTCAATTGGAAGGAAGTGCCGCCCAAAATCGCTTCAATCTCCTCTTTGAAAAGTTTATCAGAGTCTTCGCCACCAGTGACCATCCCCTGGTGATTTTTTTGGATGACTTGCAGTGGGCAGATTCGGCCTCTCTGAAGCTGATGCAATTGCTGATGACGGAAACAGATACAGGCTATTTGTTGTTAATCGGAGCCTATCGAGATAACGAAGTTTATCCAGCACATCCTTTGATCTTAACGTTAGATGAGATTCAAAAAGCCCATGCCACAGTCAACCAAATTACTCTCGCCCCCCTAGACAAACCTTCTTTAAACCGCCTGATTGCTGATACCCTAAGTTGTCCCCTTCAATTAGCAATTCCTTTGACAGAATTGGTATTTACTAAAACCCAAGGTAACCCATTTTTTGCCACTCAATTCTTAAAATCCCTCCATCAAGATGGACTAATCACCTTTGATCCCCCTCAGTCCCCCCTTAGTAAGGGGGGAAGTAAAGGGGGGTGGCAGTGTGACATTGCTAAAGTGAGGATGCTGGCTGTCAGCGATGATGTAGTTGAATTTATGTCAACTCAATTACAAAAACTCCCCATAAATACCCAGAATGTCTTGAAACTAGCTGCTTGTATTGGCAATCAATTTGACTTAGAAACTTTGGCTATTGTAGATGAGAAATCTCAAGCCGAGACAGCCGCTGACTTGTGGAAAGCCTTACAAGAAGGACTGGTTATTCCCATCGCTGATAATTACAAGTTCTTTCAAGACTCAGAAGTGGTTGAAGTAGTACAAGAGTCTGAGTTATCTGTTCCCTACAAATTCTTACATGACCGAGTGCAGCAAGCGGCTTATTTTCTAATTCCAGAAGACCAAAAACAGTCAACTCACCTGAAAATTGGGCAACTGTTGTGGAGTAATATTCCTCTAGAGGAACGAGAAGAGAAAATTTTTGATATTGTCAACCAATTGAATATGGGTGTGGAGTTAATTACCCATCAGACTCAACGAGATGAACTAGCTACTTTAAATTTGATAGCTGGGCGGAAAGCGAAAGCTTCAACTGCTTATGTGGCTGCCAAGAAGTATTTAACTCTAGGCATAGAACTTTTAGCTGCTGATAGTTGGCAAACTCAGTATAACTTAACACTGGCACTCTATGAGTTAGCGGTAGAAACAGCATACCTTAACACTGATTTTGATCAAATGGAGAAATGGGCAGAAGTTGTCCTGAAAGAAACTAATACTATTCTTGACAAACTGAAAGTCTATGAGATAAAAATTCAAGCGTATGCAGGGCAGAACAAGCAACGAGAGGCAATCGAGATTGGGTTACAAGTACTGAGGCATTTAGGAGTGAGCTTTCCAGAGGAACCGAGTCATTTAGATATTCAACAAGGATTGGAGAAAACTGCTTCACTCTATGCCGAGAAAAACATCCAAGACTTAGTTAACCTACCGTTAATGACAGATCCTGAAAAGCTGGCAGTAATCCGGATTGTATCAAGCATAGTTCCTGCTACCTTTAATGCTAATCCCCCTCTGTTTCCGTTGATTGTATGTTCGCAAGTGAATTTATCTCTTCAGCATGGAAATGCACCTTTATCTACTTTCTTTTATGCTTGTTACGGCATTATATTAAATGGAGAAATTGAAGATATTGAATCAGCTTATCAGTTTGGTCAACTAGCTTTAGATTTGGTTGCAAAATTTAATGACAAAGCACTTAAAACTCAGATATACTACGTCGTTGCCGCATTCATTATACATGGAAAAGATCGTATCAGAAAAACTTTACCACTTTTCCGAGAGGGTTATCAAAGTGGATTAGAAACTGGCAATTTTGAATTTGTTGGTTATTACGTTAAAGACCAGTGTCAATATTCCTATTTGATGGGTCAGGAACTGAGCGCATTAGAACGAGAGATCAGGGCATACAGTCAAGTTCTGGATAATCTCAAGCAAGCAACCACATTAAACTATACTCAAACATTCTTGCAAGCAGTCCTTAATTTGTTAGGACAGGCAGATAATCCCTGCCGTTTATTGGGTGAAATCTACAATGAAAATAAGTTGCTACCGCTCCTTATTGAAGCCAATGACATCCTAGGACTCCACTACTTGTATTTACATAAACTAATTTTAAGTTACTTATTTGAGGATTTCTCTGAAGCTTGGGAAAATGCTGCTAAAGGCAAACAGTATTTGGCGGCAGGGAAGGGGTTTGTCACGCCACTTGTCTTCTATTTATACGAGTCTCTGACAGGACTAGCCCTGTATGGCAATGCCGATCAATTTCAGCAAGAAAACCTGCTCAAAGAAGTTATAGAAAATCAGAATAAGATGGAAAAATGGATCCATCATGCTCCGATGAATTATTTACATAAATTCTATTTAGTAGAAGCAGAGATTCACCGGGTTATGGGTAATTTTATTGAGGCAATGGAAATGTACGATTGCGCCATTGCTGGAGCTAAAGAAAACGAGTACATCAATGAAGAAGCACTCGCCAACGAACTCGCCGCCAAATTCTACCTAGGTTGGGGAAAAGAGATAATTGCCCAAACCTATATGACTAATGCTTGCTACGCCTATGCTTGCTGGGGAGCCAAGGCAAAAGTTGAAGATTTAGAAAAACGCTATCCTCAGTTACTATCCCCCATTCTGGCTCAACAAACGACCATAACAACACAGGAGACACTAGTTCAAACCAGCACGAAAACCGTCACATTGACTGCTTCGGGTTCCCCTAATTCAGTCATTCTGGACTTGGCAACAGTCATTAAAGCCTCTCAAGCCATCTCTGGCGAAGTCCAACTAGATAAGTTGCTCTCCACCTTGATCCAAGTTACCCTAGAGAATGCCGGAGCAGAAAAAGCCTTTCTAATCTTATCCAAGGCAGGCAACTTAGTTATTGAAGCAACAGGAGTTATTGGTACAAAAGAAGCCACAGTATTGCAATCAATTCCAGTTGCACAAAGCCAGGATATTCCTGTCAGTTTAATTAACTATGTCTACCGGACATCTGAAACTCTGGTACTCGACGATGCTAGCGTAGAAAATACTTTTTCGGCTGACCCCTATACGATCAGTACCAAACCTAAATCCGTCTTGTGTACCCCGATTATTCATCAAGGTCAATTCCTGGGTATTCTTTATTTGGAAAACAATCTGACCACCAGGGCATTTACGACTGACAGATTAGAAGTCTTAAAAGTCTTATCCGCTCAAGCCGCTATTTCCATTGAAAATGCTCGACTCTATCAAACTCTAGAAGATAAAGTAACAGAACGTACAATTGAACTCGCAACAGCTAACCAAGAAATTAGCGCCCTCAACGAAAAACTCAAAGCGGAAAATATCCGCCTCAGTGCCGAGTTAGAGGTGACGCGGAAACTGCAAAAAATGATTTTACCCAAACAAGAGGAATTAGATGCTATTGAAGAGTTAGAAATTGCCGGATTTATGGAACCTGCTGATGAAATCGGCGGCGACTACTACGACGTGTTCTCAGAAAATGGTCGAGTCAAAATCAGTATTGGTGATGTCACGGGACATGGTTTGGAAAGTGGGGTAGTAATGTTAATGACTCAAACGGCTGTGAGAACCCTGCAAGAAAGCAATCAAACCGATCCGGTACAATTTTTAGATATTCTTAACCGGACAATTTATAGCAACGTCCAACGTATCAACCCGAATAAGAACCTGACGCTTTCCTTACTCGACTATGCTGACGGTAAGCTGAGTTTAAGCGGTCAACATGAGGAGGTAATTGTCGTCCGTGCTGGGGGTGAAGTTGAGCGGATAGATACAGTGGAGCTCGGCTTCCCCATTGGCTTAGATGAGGAGATTACCGACTTTATTGCTACCGAACAAATACAGTTAAACCCAGATGATGTAGTGGTGTTATACACTGATGGAATTACGGAAGCATTCGATATCAACCGCCAGCAATATGGGATCGATCGGTTATGTGAAGTTGTCAGTTGCCACTATTCCCGTTCGGCAGAAGAAATCAGACAAGCGGTGATTGACGATCTGCGGCGACATATTGGCACTCAGAAAGTTTTTGATGATATTACTTTGGTGGTGATCAAACAAAAATAGTTGATGTACTCCCCCGGTTGAAACACGGAGGATTCTTAAAAAGTTGTTACGAAGCGGGATAAATCCGCGCTTCTGAACTTTTCTTCCTGCTTCTTTGACTCTTAACTAGACTGTTACCAGTCCCCGTCAGGTTGTCTCCACAGGCAATTTCTTTATTGTCCAGGATGCGTCCCACCCCAGACAGTCCGCGATTGCGGACAATTTGTGCTGCTGCTATAGCAAGCGCCAGGGTGGTTAAGCCGCTGTGCGAAGCACAGCTTCCATAGCATCCCTGAGACAGTCGAATTGAGTTAGTTGTTTACGAATTCGACTTTTTAACCATGACCAGCAGCGCTCAATTTTGTTAAGATCGGGGGAATAAGATGGCAAATATTTTAACTGACAACCTGCGGCTTCAATTAATTGAAGAATCCGCCCACCTTTATGAAAGGTGGCATTATCGGCAATCACTATTTGTCCCGGTTTTAGCGTTGGGATTAAACAAGTTTCTAGCCAAGTCTCAAACACGGTTCAATTACAAGAACCCGACACAGTAAATGTCGCCAATAACTGACCATCACAATAACCAGCAATCATATTAACTCTCCCTTGTCTTTTGCCACTTTTTAGAGCATAAAAGCGGTGACCTCTGGAGTTCCAGCCATAGCTATAATCTTCTCGACTATCCATCCCCGACTCATCTATATACACCAGCTCCTGCGGTACATACAGCCCTATCTCTTCTTTAAAGAGAAGTCCTTTAACTTCATCCCTTTCTTGATAACCATAAGTTTTTTTTTCGAGTGAAGCCAATTTTCTTTAATCCCCGTGATATGGTGCGGTCACTAATTTCTTCCGTCCAGAGTTTGGCCATCTCTACCTGGGTTTTATCTCCATTCACCTCGACAAATTTGGTAAATTTTTCCCAATCAGTAATTTTGTGTCCATTACCAGGGGGTTGATTCGGTAATGCTTGAAAATCTCCCGTCTCTCGTTCCCGCTTCAGCCATAATCTAATTGTGTTGCGACTAATACTGAATATCTCGCTGGCTTCAGTAATCTTTAACCCATCAAGCTTGATAGCTTGGATTACCTTTTGACGGAGATCGTAACTGTAGGGTTTGGGCATGGGTTTCCCTCCGGCACACCTGGAGTAAGATTAAGGTCTACTTCCATTATATGGCTCAACCGCCTTGGCGGTTGCTATATAGCGAGGGACTAGAGGCGATTGGCTCTTGGATCGGGAAGAAAACTGTAAAATCAAGGGTTTGAGGAATTGAGAATGTCCTAACTGTCCTGGCGGTTGCTATATAACATCCTTTGAGAATCCCCTGTGATTCCATCCAGGGGAGATGTCAATGATAGACTTAGACTTTGTTGGCAGTTTGCTGTAAAGTTTTGGATCTTTGCGGGATACTGCCTTCACCGTCAGCGATGATGGTATGGCGATTGCCTTCGGCAGCAGCAAAGCCGATGCCACACTGTCCTGGAATTTCCAGTATGGTGTCGCGTAAATGTATCAGAACGGTTTTCAGGTAGATACGTGAACTTAGAGCAAATTTTCCATACACCGAATCCAATTATTGGCGTTGTCCATTTATTACCACTCCCCACATCTCCCCGCTGGGGAGGGAACTTGAAAGCCGTCCTGGATCGTGCGGAACAAGAGGCGACAGCCTTAGCGTCTGGGGGAGTTGACGCGATCGTGGTTGAGAACTTTTTTGATGCCCCTTTTACTAAGCATCAGGTCGATCCAGCGGTGGTGAGTGCCATGACACTCATTGTAGAACGCTTGATGAATATGATCTCTCTGCCTATTGGGATCAATGTCTTGCGCAATGACGCGCAAAGTGCTATTGCGATCGCAACTTGTGTCCGCGCCCAGTTTATTCGGGTAAATGTCCTTACTGGAGTTATGGCAACGGATCAAGGATTGATCGAAGGACAAGCTCATCAACTCTTACGCTATCGTCGAGAATTAGGTAGCGATGTCAAAATTTTAGCTGATGTCCTAGTCAAGCACGCTCAACCATTGGGTTTCCCTAATCTCACCACTGCAGTCCAAGAAACCATCGAACGAGGGCTAGCTGATGGGATTATTATTTCTGGTTGTGCCACAGGTAGTCCTCCTAGTTTAGAAGATTTAAAATTAGCATCAGAAGCGGCTAAAAATACCCCCATATTTATTGGCAGCGGTGCAAACTGGGAGAATATTGCGACCCTCATCAGGGCAGCAGACGGGGTAATCGTATCGAGTTCCCTGAAACGAAGAGGACTTATCGATCAACCTATCGATCCCATCCGCGTCAGTCAATTTGTTGAAGCAGCAAGACGCGATCGCAGTTGATAGTTGATAGTTGATAGTTGACAGTTGACAGTTATTTGAAAAGGGAGTAGGAAGTGACAATTAGCAATTAGCCATTAGTAACTAAAAACAAACAAGAAACAACCAATAACAAATTATGATTCGCCGACGTTCAGTTCCTTGGATTCATCGTTATGCCCGTCAGCTTTTAGCTGGAATTGCTGCCATCGGGACTCTCGATACTTTATATTTAACCCTGGTTGAACTTGGGTTTTTTAAAGAAGCAGCTTTTTGTCCTACCAGTGGAGCGATTAATTGTCAAGCTGTTTTGAGTAGTCAATATGCCAAAGTGTTTGGTATACCATTGAGCTTGTTTGGCATGTTAGCTTATATTGCCATTGCCTTGTTTGCGATCGCGCCCCAATTCCTCAATTCAGATCGAAATAAAAAATTACGCGCTAACGTAGAGGAATGGACTTGGTTGCTGCTATTTGCTGGTGCAACTGGAATGATTGTTTTTAGCGGTTACCTAGTCTATTTAATGGCGTTTGAGATTAAGGCATTTTGTATCTACTGCCTCCTCTCAGTTATTTGTTCTACCGCCTTATTCGTCATTACAATTATTGGTCGTACCTGGGAAGATATTGGACAACTATTTTTTACGGGTATTTTAGTGATGATGGTGGCGTTAATTGGTGCTGTTGGCGTTCATTCTGCGGCATCAAATCCAGGATTTAAACAAGTCTTAAACGCATCAGGTCAAGTGATTATCCCCCCCCCATCTGGTGCGCCCAAAGAGGGAGTGGGTTGGGAAATTAAGACAACTTCTGGAGAATCAGAAATTGCTCTAGCACGTCATCTAACTAAAGTTGGTGTCAAGGAATATGTTGCTTATTGGTGTCCTCACTGTCACGAACAAAAGGAACTATTTGGTAAAGAAGCATACGCGGAAATTAAACATATTGATTGTGCCCAACCAGACAACCCTAATCAACAAACAAAAGTCTGTATTGACGCGGGAATTAAATCTTACCCAACTTGGGAAATTAATGGTAAATTAGATCCTGGTGTAAAAACATTAAATAAATTAGCGGATCTTACAGGTTATCAAGGACCGCGTAACTTTAAGTATGCTTTACGCTAGAGGCTAGAGGTGAGAGGCTATGGGTTAGAGATTAAGGATTATACATTGTCAGATGTATACCATTTCTCAAGTGGGTGAGGTATTACCTAATTGGGGCTTGCTGAATAAGTCTTTTGGTGAGGGGGGGGTGTGGGTTTTTTGGTGTGGGGTGTAGGGGTTTGAAGAGTTTTCTTAAAGGCAATTTTCCAGTTT
>DOIX01000325.1 GCA_003511885.1 Cyanobacteria bacterium UBA11153 | reverse complement strand
TATATCTTCAAGTTAGGGAAAAAGTCATCAAACCTTCTCCCCTGCTCCCTTCACCCCTTCTCCCCTGATGCCAAAATAGAGACATTATAGCAACCGCCAGGGCGGTATATGCAGAAATAATGTCATGAAGAGAGCCTTGAAGCCTTGCTTGATATGGAGTTTGATGGGCATCAAATAACTATCAACTGTCAACTGCTATAAAAGCGTGACACCTTAAGTTGCGGATCGTTTAATTTGTATATCCCCACACCAAACAAACCACATCCCACAGTCCTTTCAACAAATTTAATATCCAATGCCAGATGCGCCGCAGCTTAGTAAGGTGGTTATTTCCTAATGTGGTGTTACGTCCGTTAGTGCTAGCGTTTCCCCTACTCCTCTTGAAGTACTGAGAAACTTTTGCCATATAGAACTCTCGCCGTACAGTTCAAAAAATGTTATCGTTTATCCCAATTTTAGGCTCTAAGGGGGGCTATACCGATCGGAATTCCTAAAACAACCTAAAAATAACAGTCCAAATGGGGGGATCGAGATATTGTGCAAAAGACGATCTTGAAATCTGGCAGTTAACCCATCCACCACCCACCCTAACCACCTCAAAGGTTTTTCCCGCTGCCCCCACTGGGCACTATGAATCTGTTACCCATCCTGTATATTGTCAAACATGCTAAATTAGCAAAAATCCTTTACTATTCACGAATCCCAAACGTTTCCTATCTCTATTATCAATTTGAGATGGATACCAGCTTAAGGAGCGTATCAGTAAGATAGGAATCCGCAAGATAGGAATCCGTGATATCGCAAGTTTTCTCAATTATCACTAAGGAGTTTTCATGACAATCGCCCTGGAAAAAGAGGTTAAAGCAGGTGAAACCTCTGAAAAGCCAAACAAAACCTGCCTGAAAGTGGGTATTCCCAAAGAAGTATATCCTGGTGAGTGTCGGGTAGCCGCCACGCCAAATACAGCCAAAGTCTTACAAAAGATGGGCTTTGAAGTATTAATTGAGTCTGGGGCTGGTGCTGCTGCCAATTTCTCAGATGAATTATACCAAGAAGCAGAATGCCAAATTATTTCCGATCCTCAAACTTTGTGGGATTCTGCGGATATTGTGTTAAAAGTTCGCGCCCCACAAATGCACCCTACCCTGGGTAAGGATGAAACTGAGTTACTATCTGAGGGTGGGACTTTAATTAGTTTTATTTGGCCTGCTCAAAATCCGGAATTGCTGGAAAAATTAGCGGCACGTCAGGCTACAGTTTTGGGAATGGATGCTGTGCCTCGGATTAGTCGCGCCCAAAAATTGGATGCCCTCAGCTCGATGGCAAATATTGCTGGATATCGGGCGGTTATTGAGGCGGCAAATAATTTTGGACGTTTCTTTACGGGACAAATTACTGCTGCGGGCAAGGTTCCTCCTGCTAAAGTTTTAGTCATTGGTGCAGGTGTGGCTGGATTAGCAGCAATTGGTGCAGCGAGAGGTTTAGGGGCAATTGTCCGCGCTTTCGATACTCGCCCGGTAGTGAAGGAACAAGTTGAAAGTTTAGGTGCGGAATTTCTGGAACTCCATTTTGCTGAAGATGGTACGGGTGAAGGCGGTTATGCCAAGGTAATGAGTAAGGAATTTATTGAAGCAGAAATGGCTTTATTTGCCGAACAAGCCAAGGAAGTTGATATTATCATTACCACTGCTTTAATCCCAGGCAAACCAGCTCCCTTGCTCATTACCCAAGAAATGGTAGAAAGCATGAAGGAAGGTTCGGTAATTGTTGATATGGCAGCCGAGCAAGGTGGTAATTGCGCTGTAACTAAGCCGAATGAGGTTTATAAATACAAAGGCATAACGATTATTGGCATTACCGATTTGCCCAGCCGGATGGCAAACCAATCTAGCCAACTTTACGGTACTAATCTTTGCCACCTGTTAAAAGATATGGGTGGAGGTGAAAATTACACAGTTAATTTAGAAGATGAAGTAGTACGAGGTGCTTTAATTCTTCACGAAGGCAAAATAACTTGGCCTCCACCAAAACCAAGTACCCCTTCTCCAGCACCAAAATCTACATCCCAAGCTGCAACCGTTAAGACTGAAGCTGTCAAAGTAGAAAAGAAGAAATCAAATGGTTTATTCTGGCCTATTGTCGCCGCCTTAGCTTTAATTGGGATTGGTATCGGCGCGCCTTCGTCGTTCTTATCTCACTTTACAGTATTCGTCCTCGCTTGCTTTGTAGGTTGGCAAATAATTTGGAATGTTACCCCTGCTTTGCATACACCCTTAATGAGCGTCACCAACGCTATTAGTGGCATTATCATCATCGGTGGAATGCTGCAAATTTCCGGAGAACTAAATTCACCTACTACAATTTTAGGTGCGATCGCAGTTTTAGTAGGTACTATCAATATCTCTGGTGGTTTCCTCGTCACTGGGCGGATGTTGAAGATGTTTAGAAAATAGGAATGGCTAATTGACAATTGATAATTGACAGTTGACAGTTGTCAATTATCAATCAAGAATCAGCAATCATAAATCAAGGAGATTATGTCCAATAATTTAGTGACAGTCGCTTATATTGCGGCAAGTGCTTTGTTTATTCTCAGTTTAGGTGGATTATCTAATCAAGAATCTGCTGGCAAGGGTAATATTTACGGCATTATGGGAATGCTGATTGCTTTTGTCGCTACAGCATTAAGTCCCGCCGTCAGTGGCTCTGGATATGTCATGCTAGGTGGTGCAATCCTACCTGCGGCAATTATTGGGGCAATTTTAGCCTCTCGCGTGGCAATGACATCAATGCCAGAATTAGTGGCAATTCTCCATAGTTTTGTAGGTTTAGCTGCGGTTTTGGTAGGTATTGCGAATTATCTCCAACCTGAATCATCTCTAGTTGGAGTTGAAGAAACCATCCACCAAATAGAAATCTATGTGGGTGTATTTATCGGTGCAGTAACTTTCACTGGCTCAATTATTGCCTTTGGTAAATTACGGGCAATTATTAGCAGCAAACCATTAATGTTACCAGCCCGCCATCTTTTGAATATTGCCATGCTGGTAGCAACAGTATGGTTTGGTTTTGAATTTATGAGTGCCCCACATTTGGGAGGGCTGCAACCATTGTTAATTATGACAGGAATTGCCTGCGTTTTAGGCATTCATCTTGTCATGGCAATTGGCGGTGCCGATATGCCTGTCGTTATCTCGATGCTCAATAGTTATTCGGGATGGGCAGCCGCAGCAGCAGGTTTCATGCTATCCAATGACTTACTCATTATCACTGGCGCATTAGTGGGTAGTAGTGGTGCAATCCTCAGCTACATCATGTGCAAAGCCATGAATCGCTCATTTATTAGCGTCATTTTGGGTGGATTTGGTGAAGGAGCTGGAAAGCCCGCCGCTAAAAGTGATGCCCCTGTAGGAGAAGCCACCTCGACAACAGTTGACGAAACAGTCGAATTACTCTGCGATGCCAAAAGCGTAATTATTGTCCCCGGTTACGGAATGGCAGTAGCTCAGGCACAGCATTCCGTTTCCGAGATTACCAAAATATTACGCGATCGCGGGACGGAAGTTCGCTTTGGCATTCACCCTGTCGCCGGAAGACTGCCGGGGCACATGAATGTGCTTTTAGCCGAAGCTAACGTGCCTTACGATATCGTTTTGGAAATGGATGAAATTAACGAAGATTTCCCCAAAACCGATGTTGTCTTAGTTATTGGCGCTAACGATACAGTCAATCCTAGCGCGATGGAAGATCCCGCTAGCCCCATTGCCGGAATGCCTGTATTGGAAGTATGGAAATCAGGTAAAGTGATCGTGATGAAACGGAGTATGGCAAGTGGCTATGCTGGTGTAGAAAATCCTTTGTTCTTTAAGGATAATACCGATATGCTGTTTGGCGATGCCCGGAAAAATGTGGATGCAATTATGGGACAATTAATTGCATTACATGATGGAGAAACTGTTGGTAAGTCAGCAAAAGTCCTGGCTAGAGTTTAGTTAGGAGCGGGGTGGGGTTTTTCCACTTGAATATTCCCCAACCCCGCTACTATTGATTACCCGAATTTTTATGTCTCAAAGTCAGAAATTACGCCAGATTCTCCAACAACCGGGAATTCTTATCGTCCCTGGCGTTTACGATTGTATTAGTGCCAAACTTGCCGAAGCGATTGGATTTGAATTCATTTTTACTAGTGGTTTTGGTATTTCCGGTGCCAGTTTAGGTAGGCCAGATTATGGATTCCTGACGGCTACAGAAATGTTATATAGTGTAGGACGAATGGCTGAATCGGTAACTATTCCTTTAATTGCGGATATTGATACAGGTTATGGGAATCCACTTAATGTAATTCGTACCGTTACAGAGGCAATTAAATTAGGTGTTGCTGGGATTATTTTAGAGGATCAAGAATGGCCTAAAAAATGCGGTCATTTTCAGGGAAAACGAGTTATTTCTCAAGATGAACATATTCAAAAAATTCAAGCCGCAATTCAGGCGCGTGGGGATAGTGGGTTAGCGATTATTGCCCGTACCGATGCCCGCGCTACATTGGGATTAGAGGAAGCAATTCGTCGGGGGCAGGCTTATTTTGCCGCAGGTGCGGATGTAGTCTTTGTCGAAGCACCTCAGTCAAGAGAAGACTTAGTTGCGATCGCGTCTGCTTTACCTGATGTACCTTTATTAGCTAATATGATCGAGGGGGGGAAGACTCCATTACTATCCAAACAAGAAGCCCAAGAGTTGGGCTTTAAAATTGTTGTCTATCCTCTTTCTGGATTGTTTGCCGCAACTAAGGCGATGATGAATTGTTTAAGTCATTTGCGGGAAAATGGTACAACCCTAGGATTTAATGATTTAGTTTCTTTTCAGGAATTTGAAGAAATTATCGATGTGCCTATTTATCGAGAATTGGAAGCTAAATTTGCGGTGAGAAGGGAATAGGGCAGGGATATAGCGAGGGACTAGGGGCTAGGGGCTAGGGGCTAGGGGCTAGGGAAAAAAGTTGTAAAATCAAGGTTTGATTGAGAATAAAATACCAAAGAATGGGGATTCTAAGGGGATGAGTGCTTGTTCTCAAGAATACCAAGAAAGATCCCGATGGAGCATAGCTGACTAAAAGGGAGGAATCGGATGGAAAGTCTCCCTTAATCTTCTTCCTCTTCAGCAAGTACCACATCCAAAACTCCGGCTGCAATATCATCAGGGATAGCAAGATTGGGACTATTAGTCAAGACAACTACAGTAATATCCAGATTGGGCAAAAACCAACAAGTTGACAAAAACCCTCCAGTGCTACCACTATGTCCCCAGATTTCGCCCCAATCACTATTCCAAGCTCCGATACCCAAACCATAATATCCGCCTTCTCCATCTGCCACCCAAGTCAGCATGTTATCGAGAGTTTCTCCTGTCAGTAACTCTTCTTTAACAAATAATCCTTGACAAAAACGTGCCACATCAGATGCAGTAGAAATTAGTCCCCCATATCCTAAACCAGCGCCATGATGGCAGCGAGTGAGATTATCGGTTTCCCCATCCCCGTCGGGATAACCTTCCACAAAACCACCTGGAATCTCGTCGTAAATTTCGCTAAAGGTATCCACTAAACCTAAAGGAGTCTGGATGCGATCGCGCATTTCTCGTGCTAGGCTATTTTCGGTGACTGCTTCTACAATCAGTTCTAAGAGAATGTAATTAGTATTGGAGTATTGGAATTTTTGCCCTGGTTTGGCAAGAGGCTCTAAATCGTAAGCATAAGTAATGGCTTCTGCCGCTCTCCAGATTTGCTTGGGATGAGTCTTTGCCAGGGCAGCCTTGAATTTATCAGTATCCAGATAATCCGCCAAACCACTGGTGTGGTTGAGTAATTGACGAATCGTAATCTTCTGACTGTTGGGGATGCGATAGCTTCGCTCGCCTTCGGCACCGCAAATCTCTTCAGATAGCCAATCGATTAAAGTATCATCAAGGTTAAGTTTCTCTTCTGCCACTAACTGGAGAATCACTACAGCCACAAAGGTTTGGCTGATACCACCGATACGGAAGCGATCGCGCGGTTTCATCGGCGTGTTAGTTTTAAGGTTGGATACGCCGGATGCTCCTGCCCAGGAGCCATCTCTAGTCGCCAGGTAAAGGACAGCTCCAGGAATACCTTGGTCAGCTACACTAGCATTGAGGACTTGCTGTAACTCAGAAATGATTTGTTGAGATAACACGGTAAATTTAGGTAATCCTAATATTAGTTCGATCTTATGTTAACAACAGGCTCAATCCATGAACTGGCAAGAAATATCTGGTAGTTGGGTTTTAATTCCACCTCGTCCCCTAGGGATTATACATTTCCTCGGTGGCGCATTTATTGCCACAGCACCACAGGTAACCTATCGCTGGTTACTGGAAGAATTGGCAAATCAGGGCTATGTGGTTGTCGCCACATCTTTTTTGAATACACTAGATCATATTGCGATCGCGCGGGAAGTACTTAACCGCTTTGAAACAACCATCGATAGATTGCAAGCGAGAAGGATGCTGGGTAAAGAATATCTCCCTATCTATGGAATTGGACATAGTATGGGATGTAAACTTCATCTCCTGATTGGCAGTCTCTTTCCTGTGGAAAGGGCAGGTAATATTTTAATTTCCTATAACAACTATCCCGCCAAGCAAGCTATTCCTTTTCTGGATAAGTTCAATTTTTTCGATCGATTCAATATTACCCCCGCCTTCGATCTTGAATTTACCCCCTCACCTCGACAGACTGAAGAAATTATTGCCCAAAGTTATGAAATCCGGCGCAATTTATTGATTAAATTCAGGAACGATGAAATCGATCAAACTGTTAATCTTACCTCTGTGTTAAAACAAAGATTCCCTGATATGGTAGCACTCCAGACACTACCAGGAAATCATTTAACACCATTAGGTCAAGAAATTGATTGGCAAGCTGGAGATATATTTAGCCCTTTAGATGCTATCGGGCAATGGATAAAGCAAGAGGTATATCGAGATTTACCCCACTTAAAACGAGAAATATTTCGCTGGTTGAAGCCTGTTTTTTAGTATTGAGGTTAGGGGTTATGGCTTAGAGGCAAGAAGATTCTGGGCAAAGATCTTATTCTAAGGTAAAACTCAATAGTTTCTTCTCCATACCCCAACCTTATCTCCGCTGTTCAATTCCTTAACTATGACTGTGACACTCACATCCAGTATGTCCGCAGCCATTCCCGTTAATATGACCGTTAGCACAGGCTTCACTACAGAAAAACTTACCATCTTTTTGTACTGCCGAGTCAGTAGAGACAGTACATTTGCAAGACTCACAGGCGCATTTTACTTCAGTAGTAGTTGTCATTTCGTTCTACTTCCTTAAATAAGATATGAAACCAAGACTGTATATCCCATATTACACATATAAACAAATATCCGGAGAAATACTTCAAATATTTTTACATTTACCACTCCCTAAAGAATGATAACAATTCTCAATCAAAATCTCGATCTTGAGTGGAGATTTTGAGATTTACCGTTCCCCAAAGAATGATAATAATTTTCACTAAAACACCTCATCTTGAGGATAGAGAGTTAATTATCTCCCAGTGGTGGAAGATAATTGACTCTTGACAAGACTGAGAAAAACATAAGGATAAACCCCAACCTTTGCCTTACCGCTCTCCACTACCCACTCCCCATTGCGATCGCAAGACCTGCTAAAGTATTGTAAAACTTTATTAAGTTTACAAGCAGTAGTAGGCAAAAATAGTATCATCTGGTCAGGAGGTCAAATCATGCTACCTGACATGGAGACTCTTGATGCAACTAGCAGAAAGGCACGTTATTAAATCTACATACGACTCTTTTGCCGAGATTGATAAATTAG
>DOIX01000390.1 GCA_003511885.1 Cyanobacteria bacterium UBA11153 | reverse complement strand
ACGTTCAAATTTACCAGCAAAATATTCAAGCCACCGTCTAAATTGCGTCCAACTAGCATCGTTAATTGATTTAGTCAAACAGTGGTTCTTGACCATATTGCGAACAACTAAATCTTCATAGGCTACTAAGTCGTTAGACTTGCATACGTTACGCGCTAGTTTCTTAGCGTGTTCATTCCGTTGCCTACTTACTTTCAAATGTTTTTTAGAAAGTTTAACCCTTGCCTTACAGCGGTTGCTTGAACCCTTTTTCTTTTTAGAAACCTGACGTTGAGTGTATTTGATAGCACGTTCAGATTTACGCAAAAACCGAGGGTTAGGTTCTTGATGACCGTTAGAGTCAGTGTAGAAAGATTCCAAACCAACATCTAACCCAATCTCCTGTCCTGTTTTCGGTTGAATGTCAATCCACTCAACGTCAACCGCAAACTGACAATAGTAACCATCGGCGCAGCGGACTAACCTGACTCGCTTGATGCTTTTAACTGGGTAAGTGTGAATGTCCCACTTGCCTAAAAGCTTAAGTTCACCAATACCTTTTTTATCGGTAAAGGTAATGCGTCGCTTAATAGAATGCAATTTCCAGCCACTGGTTTTATACTCAACTGAACGATTATCTTTTTGGAATCTAGGAAAGCCTTTTTTACCAGGTTTATTGGATTTACAGTTATCATAAAACCGTGAAATAGCTAACCATCCTCTTTCAGCAGATGCTTGCACCGCCATTGAGCTGAGTTCTTTAACAAAAGGGAATTCGTCACGTAGTACTGTAGAGTACTTGTTTAAAGCCAAACGGTCTATTTTAACTTCTTTAAATGAATCCATCCAATACCGCAAGCATTTATTGCGTATGAACTGTACAGTACGGATGGCTTCATCAATACAGCGGTTTCCGCTCTTATGAGGTACAGTAGAATTAGCATCGAGATAATCGATCAAATCTTGATTACTTATTAAAGTGTACTCCATTACAGCGGGAACTGCTGTAGCTTTATATTGATTGGGTTTGGCTTTAACTTTGTACTCTAGTACTAACATTGATCGACTCCCTCAATGGCTTTAATCTATTATACAAGGTGTACACCTAAACGTCAGTACAAAAATCATGAAAACCAAGCGACTCGACATTAGACTTACTGATTATGAAGTGCAACAACTAGAAGCTGAGGCTATTAGACGTGGCATGACAAAATCTGAACTGATCAGGAGTCTGATTTCTCGTTTTCCCGTACCCTCTCCCGTACCGTGTCCCAACGCAGACTAAAGTCTGCAAAGCGCTTTCATCCCCGGACTAAAGTCACGGGGTTTTCAGCGACTCGTCTTATAAGGTCTTAAACAACCGATGATGTTTTGATGAAGTGTTCCACTAGAATAATTAAGGTTTCCACCACAGAATCTCTTTGATTGGCATTGAGCATGACAAAGGGAGGGCGAGTTTTCTCGTCCACAAAACCTAAAGCGAGAGCTACATTATCAAGGGACCAAGCGCCCTCACAGTCTGTATGAGTGATCCCAATTAACATGGGAATATCAACCCTTTGGTGCATAAAGGCTAAAAGTTTGCGCGCTTCCCGAAAAGCACTGGGTCGATGAGCATCAACTAGGATAATATAAGCGTGTGCTTTGCGAATCAAGATATCCCACATAAAGTCGAAGCGAGACTGACCGGGAGTACCATAAAGATGCAAAGCCATTTTGGGGGCAAATTGTAAGCGCCCAAAATCCATTGCCACTGTCGTTTTCTGTTTGAAAGTGGCTGTCTCATCTGTGGCGATTCTGTCTGTATCGACAACGGCAATTTCACTGACTGTGCGGATGAAGGTAGATTTACCAGCACCGACTGTACCAGTGACAACCAGACGCATGATTTCCACGCCTACTTGCTACTCCTCAAGAATCCTAGCAAGTTTTGCATAAAGGAATTGCTTAAATCTGGCACGTTGTTAGTCTCCTTTGGAGTAGTAACTGTTGAGGTAATGGGTTCCGGTGATTCTTGAGCTGCACTTTTGGATTTAGACTGAACTAGCATTGGCACTTCTGCCACTAAACCCACACTGATGAGGCGAAAAGCCGTTTGTTGAATAGTTTCTACGGGTTGTTTGAGTTGAGTGGCGATCGCATTTAATGTTACTGCTCCATTTGCTAACTGCCAAACTCGTCCTTCTAAGGAATCTAGGCGCAAATGACGCTTGCCAATCACTACCCGAGAAAGTGCCGAGGTGGCTTCTGGTAGCTTGTCTGCTAGTAACCGCCAGTCTCTTAAAACCCGCAATCCCATCAGAGTTGCTTCGGTTGCGCTTAGGCTTAGTCCCGTCATTTCCGTTGTCGGTAACGTCGCTTTGGCATCAAATTTAAACCTAGCATCTTTGAGTCGGAACAATCCACAGACTTGTCGCAGTACTTGAGCATGGAATAACAATCTTAACTGCTCTGGTTGCAAAAATCCATGAGTCTTCAAATATAAACCAATAGGTATATTTGCCGGACATCGATTTACTTGCTCTCGCAGTACTTCTGGACTAATCCAACCCCTTTGGCAAATCATTGCCAACAAGCATTGGTGATCCAGGCGATTCGTGACTGCGACAATACGCCCCTGATGCAATAAAGCGTGACGCACCCTTTTTTCTTGGCTGTCCGTTTGGAAACGCAGCGTGAGTAACCCGGTTTTGCTTCCATGATCGAGGAACTGAAACAGTTCGGGTAGGGAAAACTCTGATAAACAACTTGTAATTGCCATTACTTTTTCACTAGGCTCAAAATTGGCAGCAACTAGGCAACCCTGACATTGATTTCTCAATTATCAATTCCAGATTGAATCAAAATCAACTCTTCGTTGCCTTACTTAAAACAAATAGATATAACTTCATAGTATATAACAATTTTACTCGATCGCTCAACCCAGATTAGCGAAACCGATCGGTAATCCAATAATGCACGATATTGTCCTATTGTCAAGATCTTATCTCAAATTCTGGTGGATGAAAATAGGGAGTGGGTTTTTTGGCGCTCTTGGCAGGGGGGGGCTGTTTCATTGTCCAATTTTCCAATCTCTCTAGTTTAGATGCTGTAACGGTTTGAGCCAATATTTCTTAGTAGGAGATCGGAAATTATGAAAAATCCTCTTTCTCCCCTGCTCCCCTGCGAGCAAAGTTCTTAAGGTCGAATGAAAGAGCCCTGGGGGCAGGGGGGCAGGAGGCTCGGAAAAAGAGGTATTTGCAATAGGGAGTATCAAGAACTAGACTAGATATCTGGTATTCTGGCACGCTGATTGGCTATGCGGACTTATTATTGCGGCGAAGTAAGAAAAGAACAAGTTGGGAAAACAGTGACTCTGTGTGGATGGGTAGACCGTCGCCGCGACCATGGAGGCGTGATATTTTTAGATTTGCGCGATCGCAGTGGCATTATCCAAATTGTGAGCGATCCTCAGCGTACTCCAGATTCTTACGAGGATGCGGATGGACTGCGGAATGAGTATGTAGTGAAAATTACAGGTAGAGTC
Source organism: Cyanobacteria bacterium UBA11153 (assembly GCA_003511885.1). Taxonomy (GTDB): domain Bacteria; phylum Cyanobacteriota; class Cyanobacteriia; order Cyanobacteriales; family Coleofasciculaceae; genus Limnofasciculus. Next base: position 1,758 of record DOIX01000390.1, on the reverse strand, counting down.
TTGGCACGCCCAGAAGATTCCCTTAACCCGAAGTTACCAACGGGTGAAATTGAAGTATATGCGGATAAAATAGAACTGCTCAATAGCGTCCGGAAACAATTACCTTTCCAAGTGGGGACGGCGGATACGGAATTGGTAAGGGAAGATTTGCGATTGAAGTATCGCTATTTGGACTTAAGGCGCGATCGCATGAGTCAAAATATACTCTTGCGCCATCAAGTGGTGAAAGCGATGCGGCGTTTCTTGGAAGATGAGGAGGGTTTTGTGGAAGTGGAAACTCCTATCTTAACTCGCTCTACTCCTGAAGGTGCGAGAGATTATTTAGTGCCTTCTCGGGTTAATCCTGGTGAATGGTATGCTTTGCCTCAGTCACCGCAGTTGTTTAAGCAGTTGTTGATGGTATCTGGGTTTGACCGATATTATCAGATTGCCCGGTGTTTCCGCGATGAGGATTTGCGGGCAGATAGACAGCCTGAGTTTACGCAGTTAGACATGGAAATGAGTTTCATGTCCCAAGAAGAGATTATTAAACTCAATGAAGCATTGGTTTGTTATATCTTCAAAGCAGTGAAAGGGATTGACTTACCTCAGCCTTTCCCCAGATTGACATATTCTCAAGCTATGGCGAAGTACGGTAGCGATAAACCCGATACTCGTTATGGATTGGAATTGGTTGACGTATCGGAATTACTCAAAGATAGTGGATTTAAAGTCTTTGCTTCTGCGATCGCGTCTGGCGGTATGGTAAAAGTATTGCCTATCCCTGGCGGGAATGAGGCGATTTCCAATGTCCGAATTAAACCAGGTGGAGACTTATTCAAAGTCGCCCAAGAAGCCGGGGCAAAAGGATTAGCCTATATCCGCGTCAGAGATAATGGAGAAATTGATACCATTGGCGCAATTAAGGATAACCTCAGCGAAGACAAGAAACAACAGCTATTGGCAATGACTGGCGCACAACCAGGCGACTTGCTGCTCTTTTGCGCCGATACCGCTATCGTAGTCAATAAAACCCTCGACAAACTGCGAATTGCGATCGCAAACGAGTTAAAACTAATCGACCCAGATAAAATAAACTTACTCTGGGTAACCGATTTCCCCATGTTTGAATGGAATCCAGATGAAAAGCGCCTAGAAGCCCTCCATCACCCCTTTACTGCCCCTCATCCCGATGATGTAAATGACCTGAAAACAGCCAGAGCGCAAGCTTATGACCTAGTTTATAATGGTTATGAAGTAGGTGGTGGCAGTCTGCGGATTTACCAGCCAGACATTCAACAACAGGTATTTGAAACCATTGGTTTATCTCCAGAAGAAGCAAACAATAAATTTGGCTTTCTCTTAGAAGCATTTCAATATGGCGCACCACCTCACGGAGGGATTGCTTACGGATTAGATAGATTAGTCATGTTATTAGCAGGAGAAGAATCAATTCGCGATGTCATTCCCTTCCCCAAAACACAGCAAGCAAGTTGTTTGTTAACAGATGCTCCTGCTAGTGTAGATCCCAAGCAGTTAAAAGAATTGCATGTCAGTGTCAATCTGAAAAAATGATCCAACATTATAGTCTTCAAAGTCGTACTGAGTTTTTAGCTGTAGCTTGTATCCTGGAATTCCATTCGTATGACACCACTGTTTGACTGCATCAGCACACTGATGACATTCCCATAGTTTGAATTGGCTGACGATGGTGGCGATTGTCGGAAAAATTTCGGGTCTACCGTACTTAGTGTGCCAAACTATTACAAAATAATGATT
>DOIX01000041.1:3624-3862 GCA_003511885.1 Cyanobacteria bacterium UBA11153 | reverse complement strand
GGGGCTAGGGGCTAGGGGCTAGGCTGTTTCATTCTCAAAATATGATAAAATTAAAAGTATTTATCAACATTTATTGAGGATGCGAATTTTCTGTGAAAAAAATTACAGAACAATCAGTTAAGCCAATCAAAGCAACTATTTTAGGTATAGATGATACCCCTGCCAATTTACACCTATTAGCAAAAATATTGTCTAATCGAGGGTATAAACTAAGAATTATACCCCATTGGGAACAAGC
>DOIX01000041.1:3494-3618 GCA_003511885.1 Cyanobacteria bacterium UBA11153 | reverse complement strand
GCGCGAGCTTATCCTCCAGACTTAATTTTACTAGACATCATGATGCCGGAAAGGGATGGCTATGAAGTTTGCTCTTTGCTAAAAGCGGATGAAATAACCCAAAATATTCCCGTAATCTTTATCA
>DOIX01000041.1:3036-3279 GCA_003511885.1 Cyanobacteria bacterium UBA11153 | reverse complement strand
AAATATTCCCGTAATCTTTATCAGCGCATTAAATGAAGGAATCGATAAAGTCAAAGCATTTGAAGTAGGCGGGGTAGATTATATCACCAAGCCATTTATCGTCGAAGAAGTGATTGCTCGCGTCGAAAATCAACTGCGCCTAATCGCGCAAGAAAAGCAACTGCGACAACAAAATGCCAGACTAACTGCTGAGATAGAAGAGCGGAAATTAGCCGAAGCCAAACTCAAAAAAAGCGAAGCCAA
>DOIX01000041.1:2541-2734 GCA_003511885.1 Cyanobacteria bacterium UBA11153 | reverse complement strand
GTTTACCTGGTCAGAGGAACTATACCAGATTTTTGGTCTAGACTCGATAAATGGGGAACCAACTTTCGCCCAACTAATGGAGATATTTCATCCCGATGACCGAAAATTATTTCAAGAAGCTGTAAGTAGCGCCATCGCGCAAGGAAGATCCTATCACATAGAATTGCGGATTTTGCGATGCCAAAGGCGAGCG
>DOIX01000041.1:0-2342 GCA_003511885.1 Cyanobacteria bacterium UBA11153 | reverse complement strand
TTTTGCGATGCCAAAGGCGAGCGAAGCTATCGCGCCGTCAAGTCAGGTACATTGAGGCAAAAGGCAAGCCTGTATTTAACAACTCTGGACAAGCAACTCAACTATTTGGCACAATATTAGATATCAGCGATCGCAAAGAGAGAGAGAAAGCACTGGAATTAATTGTTGAGGGCACAGCCGGGGCGACGGGCGATAACTTCATGTACTCCTGTGTGCGTTACCTAGCCCAAGTGCTACAATTTCGTTATGCTTTGATTGCCGAATTAGTCGATGAAATCGCTACTAGCGCACATACCTTGGCCTTTTGGATGGGAGAAACATGGAGTGAAAACTTCGAGTACAAGCTAGAAAATACTCCCTGTGCTACTCTCCTCAATGGCAAAGTGTGCCACTACTCCCAAGATGTACAAACATTATTTCCTCAAGATAAATATCTCATTCAATTAAACATCTCTAGCTACTTCGGAACCCCTCTATTTAACTCCGATGGTAAGATTATCGGCTTGTTAGCAATCCTCGACACCAAGCCCATACCTTCAGATCCTACCAAAGAGATGATTTTGAGGATTTTTGCTGCTCGTGCCGGAGCAGAATTAGAGCGAATTCAAGCTGAGGAGGCATTAAAACAAAGTGAAGAGCGAGAAAGAGAAAAAGCCGAGCGACTACAACTTACTTTAACAGAATTAAAACGCACCCAATCTCAACTAATTCAATCAGCAAAAATGTCAGCCCTAGGACAAATGGTAGCGGGTATTGCCCACGAAATAAACAATCCCGTTAGCTTTATCTCCTGTAATATTAATTTTGCTCGTAGCTACTTTCAAGACTTGCTCTCTATCGTTGAAGCATACCAGAAAAATTCCTCGAATCCTACTCCAGAAATCGAAAAATTGATAGCGGAAAATCAGTTAGATTTCCTGAGAGAAGATTGGTCAAAACTAATACAATCCATGGCAGTAGGTGCAGAGCGCATCCAGGAAATTGTCCAATCCTTAAAACTATTCTCCCGACTAGATGAAGCAGAAGTAAAGCCTACAGATATTCATCAAGCCATCGACAACACCCTCCTAATTTTGCAACACCGATTGAGAAGCGTAGGCAAAGCTAGTGAGATTGAAGTAATCAAGAACTATGGTAAACTGCCTCTAATTACCTGCTATAGCAGTCAGTTGAATCAGGTATTTATGAATCTCCTCAATAATGCCATTGATGCCCTAGAGAACCAACCCTCTCCACGGATAATTACTATCAATACAGTACCAGTCAGTGCCAAAGAACAAAAAACAACAAACAACCGACAATCGACAACGGACAAAGTTATCATTCGCATCGCTGATAACGGAGCTGGGATGAAACAGGAGGTACAACAAAAGATATTCGATCCATTTTTTACCACAAAATCAGTAGGAAGTGGCACGGGATTAGGATTATCCATTAGCCACCAAATAGTCGTAGAAAAACACTTAGGTAATATTACTTGTGTTTCTGCCCCAGGAAAAGGTACAGAATTTATTATCGAGATTCCCGTCAGCTTGCCTGAAAAAAGCAGAGACGAAATCACCATCTATGCTTTATCTGTATAAAAGAATAACTAGACTTAATTCTACCTAACAAAACGTCTCAAAGTAGCAGATTATTAATTTTTGTTGCAGAAAATATCTTAGGTTTGGATTAGGTGATAAACTATCAGCAAAATTAAGTTGGTAGGCAATAATTAAACCATGAGAAGACAAAGAAAATTAGAGCAAATTGTAGAAGGATTGTTATGGAGTGTTAGATTCTTAACCATCGTACCAGTTTTCTTTGGCATTATCAGCACGATCGTTTTATTCGCGATTGGGAGTTGGGAAATTATCCATGCCGTTTCCGAGTTTTTGCATTTTGAGGGAAATCCTGAAAAATATACGATTGAGATTATGAAAGATATTATTGGTGGCATCGATTTATACTTAATGGGAGTGGTTCTAATTCTGTTCAGTTTTGGTATTTATGAACTATTTATTTCTAAGATTGATATTGCTCGAAGTGAAAATCAAGAGATAAAAATACTGGAAATTAAATCTTTAGAACAATTGAAGGATAAACTACTCAAAGTAATCGTCATGGTATTAGTGGTTGGTTTCTTCAAAAGGGTTATGGAGATTGAAATTGAACAACCGCTAGAACTTCTCTATTTTGCCATGTCTATTTTGTTAATTGCAGCAAGTGGCTACTTCCTCCACCCATCCTCTGGTTCCAAAAAATTATTAAATGTGGATCGTGTTTCACAAGAAGAACATTAAAAACTAGAGACTGTTTATCAGTTGCTATTTCTCGATGGATAATTAGGGCTTGCTGTATAA
>DOIX01000146.1:21668-26999 GCA_003511885.1 Cyanobacteria bacterium UBA11153 | reverse complement strand
AGGGCAATCCCTTCTAAGTTAGCTTCAACTGATACTTGACGAGAACGATCGAAACGGTTAATTTGAGAAGGTCCGCTACCAAATTTGATGTCGGCAACTGATATTAATGGGACTAAAGTATTGTTTTTGGTGGGAACTTGGAGATTTTTAATTGTATCGATATCGTTACGGGATTTGGGATCGATTTGGATGCGAATGGGAATTTGGCGATCTGGTAGGTTAAATTTAGCTAAATTAGAGGGATTATCGCCAATCGTAGCTAAAGATGCGGTACGTGCGATCGCTTGGACTGTTACTCCTAAGTCTGCTGCCCGCGCCGGATCTGGAATTACGAGGATTTCTGGTTTGACTAAACTGGCACTGGAAAGTACTTCTACCAAGCCAGGTACGCTTCTCATTTGTTTTTCTAAGTCGTTGGCGGTTTGAATTAAAAGATCGGGATTTTCGCTTTTGAGAACGATTGATAAGTCTTTTCTTCCACCTCTTCCACCTTGACTCTCGAAACTAATTCTCGCACCGGGAATTTGTCTGAATTGGGGACGCAATTCTTTTTCAAAATCGGATTGGGAAATGGTTTTACCATCTTTTTTGGGACGCTCTTCTTTTGGCTTCAGTTGAATGGAGATAGTTCCTTGATTGACACCACCACTACCACTAGCATTTGTACCAATAGTGGCGAGGATGCTATTTACGGTGGGATTTTTGGCAATTATGCTTTTGGCTTGTTGGACTACTTCTGTAGTATCTTGAAGGGTGGAGCCGGGAGGAAGTTCAACGGAAACGCTAGATAAGCCTAAGTCGCCACTATCGACAAATCCCTTGGGAATTAGGGGGATAAGCATGAGGGAAGCGACGAAGAATGCGATCGCAAGTGCTAATGTTGTTAGTTTATGGCGTAGTGACCATTTGAGTAAATTGCGATAGGGGTGAAATTTTGTAGCGGATGGTTGGTTGGTTTTGATTGATGAGTTACTGGTTTTTGTTGCGGATGGTTGGCTGGTTTTGATTGATGAGTTACTGGTTTTTGTCGCGGATGATTGGCTGGTTTTTGTTGGAGGTTTGCTTCTGATGAAGGGGAAAATAGAAAAAGTAAATTTATTTTTAACTTTTTTCTGTTTTCTATCTCCGATTTCTTCTTCGTCATTCCCTATTTTTTTATTTAATAAATAGGCTCCCAGCATCGGTGTAACGGTACGAGCAACTAAAGTAGAAAAGATAGTGGAAATGGCTACTGTTACGCCAAATGATTGGAAAAATTGACCGGGTACGCCGCCCATAAAGGCTACAGGTAGAAACACGGCAATAATTGTGGCGGAGGAAGCGATTACAGCTAACCCTACTTCAGCTGAAGAGTCCAAGGCCGCTTGAAAGGGGTTTTTCCCCATATCAATATGGCGGTCCATATTTTCAATTTCTACCACTGCATCATCTACTAAATTTCCAATAGCTAATGCTAGAGCTAATAGTGTCATGCTGTTGAGGGTATAACCCAGCATTTTCTGGACGGCAAAGGTAGGGATAATTGATAGAGGTAAGGCTAATGCTGTAATTAAAGTGGCACGCCAATTCTGTAAGAATAGCATAATGACAACTACGGCTAAGACAGAGGCACTGATTAAATCGTCGATAGTACTTTTATAGGAATCACGGATAGTAGTAGCCCGTGTAAATATCAGTGGTAAATCTATATCATTAGGTAAAGTTTTCTCTAGTTTTTCTACTTCTTTCCTTACTCCTTCTTCCACAGTTACTAAAGTACTGCCCGTACTCCGTAAGATTTGAAATGCGACAACAGGTTTACCATTAAAAAGAGCCGCACTTCTCGCCTCAGCATAGCCATTTGTCACTTTCCCCAAACTAGCTAAAGTAGTAGAGCCACCATTGGGTAAATTAATTTCATAACTTTTCAGTACCTCTACATTTGCGGCACTACCCAAGGTACGAATACTTTGTTCGCTTCCACCAATTTCACCCCTACCACCCGGTAAATTAATATTAAAAGCTCGAATTTGATCGTTAACTTGGGTAGCCGTAATACCCAAAGCTTGCAAACTACCCGGATCTAAATCTACCCGAATTTCTCGATCCACGCCACCAACCCGCCGCACTTGCGCCACCCCTTGTACTGAAAGTAAAGCACGGCTAATATCTTGATCCACCAAATAACTCAAATCTTCCACTGAACGCTTGTCCGAAACAACAGCATAAGTCATAATCGGACCACCTGCAAACTCCAACCGCTGTACCACAGGTTCATTAATATCAGCAGGGAGATTTTGCCTAATCTGAGAAATCGCATTCCTTACATCATTTGTAGCACGATCGCTATCCGTACCCAAAACAAAATTAACTACAGTACTAGAAACCCCATCATTAACCGTAGAAGTAATATTATCAATATTACCCAAACCCGCGATCGCATCTTCTACCTTTTTCGTCACCTGACTCTCCAATTCCGCAGGTCCCGCGCCAGGTTGAGTCACCCTCACTGACACGGCGGGAATATCAATATTTGGACTAGCATCAATTCCCAATTGGGTAAAAGACATCCAACCAAATACAGTCAGAATTATAAATAAAACTATAGTTGGTACTGGTTTACGAATTGACCATCCGGATAGATTAAATGACATAATTAATGGCTAATGTTTAATGGTTGATTACTGATTACTAATGGTTAATGGCTAATCGCATATAGATTTGAGGTAAGCATTTAGCTTGGGCAATGACTTCTCAACGATCGTGTTTAATTTTTTGGTTTGTTCATTTCAATATTAACTACCAACTACTAACTCTCTTCTCCCATCCTTTAATTACAGGAATAAATCCATCTCAACTCGAAAAAAATCAGCTAATTTCTTAGCTTCATTATGCCTAATCGGTCTTTTATTCATCAAGATTTCCGAAACGGCGGTTGTCGATCCTAAAATCGGCGTTAAATCCGATTCCTCTAAATCTCTAGCATCCATTAAATGTCGTACCATCGATCCAGAATTAACTGTAGGAATAGGATAGTTTTCCGATTCAAACTTTTCAATCAGCACCAGCAAAAGTTCTAGAAATACCTCTTCCTCTAAGGTGCGTGTCGGGCGATGTTCAATTTCTTCGGCAATCGCGATCGCAATTTCATTGTCCGCTTCAGTCACAATGGGTTTAGGCTGATACCGAACTAATAGTTCTGTATAGACTTTTTCATCAAAAATATCGATTGTTTTTCCACTCATTCTTGTCATACTCTCCATGAGTTAGAACATATTTAATGTATATTCTTTGAGAAACATAAACAAGATCGACAATCAGTCGATATCGGTTTCCCTTAATATTGAACACGGTGAAGTTTCCTACTGCCTCCGCTTTTGGATAAATCTGTTGAACATCAAGCAAGTTGTGCCATTGGGCTTTTTTTGCTACTCGATACCAAGCATAAAGGGCATCACAGGCATCCGCATGTTCCTCGCAGAATTCGCGCAGTAATTTTCGGCTAATCACACGCATCACACCAACCTTGTCAATTGCACCACTGTCTCTATTAACCCTTAACTAACATTAGCCATTACCTGGACTTTATCGCCATCTTTAAGAAAGGGCGCACCTTTAAATATGACACTATCGCTAGCTGATAACCCACTCTTAATTTCCACTCTATCTCCTGGTAAAATTTCTCCTACTTGGACAGGTAATGCTTTAACTGTATTATCAGGTTGCAGTACATAAACAATAGCACTACCATCAGCTTGAGTTACGATAGATTTAGCCGGAACAGTTAAACCTGTATTTGTCCCTGTAGTAATTTCCGCTTTTAAAAACATTCCTGGTTGTAAATAGCCTCCTACTCCTAAGTCTACTTTAACTGTTGCTTGACGAGTTTTTTCATCTAGCATGGGGTCAATTTCTCGGACAGTTCCCGATAAACGCATTTGGCTATCTGCATCTGAGGTAATTTTGACATCTTGTCCGGGACGAATTTGGGCTAGTTGAATTTGGGGAACTTTTAATAGTAATTCCAATCTGCCGTTTTCGATAATTTTAAATAGTTCTCCTGATGCTGAGGTGATATCCCCAACTCTAGCGTTTCTTTGGGCGACTTTGCCGCTAGCTGGGGCAACTATTTTGGTATCTTGTAACTGGACTAAAATTGTTTGCCTTTGGGCTTTGGCTTGTTCTAATTGGGCTTCGGCTTGGGTAATTTCTTCAGGGCGAGGACCTGCTTGTAATTGTTTGAGTCTTTCTTGAGTTTCTCTGAGGCGAGATTCGGCTTGCTCTAAGTCAGAACGTTTGCTACGCTCTTGGTTAATTACTTCATCTAACCTATCGCGAGCAATTGCCCCTTCTACCTGAAGCATTTGGTTGCTTTCTACCCGTTTTTTAGCTAAATCTAAATCAGATTTGGCTTCTGTAACTCCGGCTTGGGCGCTACTGACTGTTGCTTCGGCTTGAGCAATTTCTTCGCTGCGGGTTCCCGCTTTTAACTGTGCTAAACGTGCTTCAGCTTGAGTAATGGCAGCATTAGCTTGGAGTAATTGGGATTGAATGCGATCGCTATTTAATAATGCCATCGTCTGTCCGGCTTTCACATACATCCCTTCATCCACAAGTACCTGCTTCACCTGCAATCCCGTCGCTTGTGACATGACTGGTACGACATCCCCCAAAGGCGCAACTGTACCATCAATTGCTTTGAGAGTGCGATTAATTAATCCAGATTCCACCTTAACTACCGTAACGCTTTGGGCAGGCGCGGTAGTAGATGCCGCAGGGGTAGCTTTCCGAGGCGGAGTCTTAGTTTGTTGATTCGATAGGATATGATTGCCGAACAACGCGATCGCAACTCCAATCCCGATACCCAAAAATAATCCCCGAATTCCCGATCGCAGCGGCGGGCGGGGTATATCAGTTTCGAGTATATCTGTTTCGAGTGTTTCAGTTTCGGTAATTGTCAATGAGACTGTATCCTGCTCTATCTCCGGAGGCGAGGAGACAGCAGAACCATTGCTATGAATTTTATCTTGCTCTGGGGCGGTTTGAGTCACGGTAGTTTCCCCCTTACGGGTAGAGCGGGGTGAGTTATGTAAAGAAATTACTTCTCTTATTATTGCTTAAAATTTCCCGATCTAGTCTTCGGTAGGGTGCGTTATGGGGTTAAAACGGTTAGCTAAGGTACCATTAAGCTGCGGCGCATCTAAATTGGATAGTATAGCAATAGCCAGAACTCTTAGGACAGAGTAGGGTGTAGACGGAGATCCGACTTATACAGCAAGCCCGAATTGAAATTGAAGAGAGAGAAGGTTTGGCAATTGTGAGTAGAATGAGAGGAGTTTGCGATCGCCTCCC
>DOIX01000146.1:11314-21386 GCA_003511885.1 Cyanobacteria bacterium UBA11153 | reverse complement strand
CTCCTTTGCGATCGCCTCCCAGGTTAGGAAGTTGCCTCTAATAGCACAAACTCCATCGCTAGTCTGAGGCAATCAAAGTCAGATAAACTCTTGCGAATCCGACTTTTGAGCCAAGCCCAACACTTCTCAATCCGATTGAGGTCAGGAGAATAAGGGGGCAGATAGAGGAGCTGACACCCAGCCGAGGAAATCAACTCATTAATCCGTCCTCCATGATGGAAGGTGGCGTTATCGACAATCACTACCTGTCCTGGTTGAAGCACCGGAATTAAACAGGTTTCGAGCCAAGTCTCGAAGACCACGCGGTTACAAGCCCCTTCCACAGTAAAGGGTGCCATCAACTGTTGTTGGCAGTATGCCGCGACCATATTCACCCGCCCTGTTCTACGTCCTGACTTGAGTGCCTCAAAACGCTGACCACGTTGACACCAGCCATAGCCATAATCATCCCGTTCGTCCATCCCCGATTCATCTACATACACTCGTTTGTCTTCAGGAATCCTTGCCAGTTCCTCTATGAAAGCCGCACGTTTGACTTGATCCCGTTCGCGGTAGCCGTAGGTCTTTTTTTTCGAGACCAGCCGATTTTCTGCAATGCTCGTGACATAGTGCGAGCACTGATCTCACCATCCCACAACTGTGCCATCTCTGCTTGCGTCTTATCCCCATGAGTCTGAGCAAACTGGGCGAACTTGCTCCAATCATCGATTTTGGCATAAGTGCGATGTGGGCGATTCGACTTAGCCTGGTAGTTTCCAGTTTCACCTTGCCGTTTCAGCCACAGGTTGATCGTGTTGCGACTGAGTTGGAATACTTGAGCGGCTTCGGTGATCTTCATCCCATCTAACTGGATCGCATTTATCACCTTTTGGCGTAGATCGTAACTGTAAGGTTTGCCCATTGACGCTTATGACCGATTTGTGGAATTAAGTCGGATCTCAGTCTACACCCTACTCTGTCCTAAGAGTTCTGGCTATTGCTATAAATTTATCGAAAGGGGAGTAGGGAGTGGGGAGTGGGGTGTGGGGATATACAAATTAAATGCGTAGCAGCTTACCATGATAATGAAACAGCCCTGCTTGTGAAAGGGGGGCAGCAAGAATACAACCTGCATTTCTTCCATCAGTATGCGTTAGCCTATCATTCGGGCGAGCAATGAGTGCTAAAAATCCTAGATATTGCCACTTTTTTATTCACCCTTTCCACGATAAAGAAACACGCTATCTATATACTTTAGAAGTCTATTAGCTATTAGCCATTAAGCATCACTATTTTAGGATTAACTGCAATTCTTACCAGCTTATCCGCAGCGATTTGAGCGCAATTACCCTCGACTCCCGACTCTCCACCCATCCCAAAGTCGTGTAAAATAGCTCTATTAACGCCATACCCTGTTTCTTTTGAGTACCTGGGTAACCCTGAAAACAACCAATGCTCGCTGGGAAGCAGATTTGATGCAGCAAGTCCTAGCAGCACACGAGATCCCCAGTCGGATTATCGATTTGGGGATACCGTCCTATTTTGGTGGAGGAAGCCCTGCTGCCTTGCAAGTGCGTCCCCAAGACAGATGGATAGCCTTACTTTTGTTAAGTTGTCCAGAAGAAGAGGCACAAATTTGAAGAAGAAGGATCAAAAAATTCAAGCTATATCCTTGATGAGCTATCCTTTAACAGTTGAGAGTTGACAGTTGAGAGTTGACAAAAGATAATATTCTCCCTGTCAGGAATTAAAGAATAAACAAAGGACTTTAAAATTTACATGTCTATATTTGATTGGTTTGCTAACCGAAGGAAATCAGAGCCAAGCGATCGTCAACGTTCAGAAAGAGAGATTGCTGATGGATTATGGACGAAGTGCGAAGCTTGCGGTGTCCTTGCTTATACGAAAGATCTCAAAGGGAATCAAATGGTCTGCCTAGAATGCGATCATCATATCCGAGTTTATAGTGAAGAAAGGATCGAGCAACTGATCGATAGTAAAACATGGATGCCCATCGACGAACAAGTGCGACCAACGGATCCCTTAAAATTCCGCGATCGCAAACCCTATCACGATCGATTACGAGAATATCAAGACAAAACTAAACTAACAGATGCCGTCCAAAGTGGCATTGGCAAGCTGGATGGTTTGCCGATTGCATTGGGAGTCATGGATTTTAGCTTTATGGGTGGCAGCATGGGTTCGGTAGTGGGAGAAAAACTCACCCGCACCATCGAACAAGCCACCCTTCGCCGCTTACCCGTCATTATCGTATGTGCCTCCGGTGGAGCGAGAATGCAAGAAGGGATGTTAAGCCTAATGCAGATGGCGAAAATCTCAGGAGCATTAGAGCGTCATCGAGAAGAAGGACTCCTTTACATCCCCGTCCTCACTCATCCCACCATGGGGGGAGTAACAGCTAGCTTTGCCATGTTAGGAGATATTATCTTAGCAGAACCCAAAGCCACCATCGGTTTTGCAGGACGTAGAGTCATCGAACAAACCCTCAGAGAAAAGTTACCCGAAGACTTCCAAAGTTCAGAATACCTCCTCCAACACGGCTTTATCGACGCAATTGTACCTCGCACCCAACTCAAGAAAACCCTCGCCCAACTCATTCGCCTCCATCAACCCTTATCAGTGCCAGTGCCAGAAACAATGACATTAAGAAGTGAGAGGTTAGAGATAAGGGGCTAGGGACTAAGGACTAGGGACTAGTACAGCGCGGCAGAAGTTTCTCACCAGTTTCATTGATACTGGTTTTTTCTCCCCTGCTCCCTGCTCCCCTTCTCCCCAATTTCTTACTGGAGAATGAAACAGCCCTGCCTCCTCCCCTGCTCACAACTGATTGATTATTTCTGCCCACCTGCACTAGGGACTAGGGACTAGGGAGATGGGGGAATGAGGGGAAAAATTTCTGCCTTGTCTGCCTGTCTGCCTTATCTCCCCATTCCCCCCATCCCTACTCCCTAAATCATTAAGGAAAGAGGCCGCAACAATGGCATCATATTAATGCAGTGACTTAATCTTTGTTCAGTCAGGCGATCGTTATGGGGTTTGCAGAGTTATCTATTGCTGATATTGCCGCCGAATATGACCTTCCCATTGAGGAGGTTTTTAATTTATGCGAGCAATTGGGCATCGCTTACAAAAATCAAGAAACCAACCTTGCCTTAGAGGATGCTAAAGCAGTTATTGCCAAGGTTTTATCTCAAAGACAAGGAGTAGTTACCCCAGAAAGTAGGGATAATTGTGCCAAAGCTACCACAAGCGAACCATAATTTGGGAAAATATTTGACCCAAAGCCATACCTCTTGAGGATAGCATCCCAGCAGAAGAGTCTTTCAACCCCAAAAGTTTGCTTGACTAGAATGCCCCTAGAGGTAGACGATGGGCTAGAGATTGAGTTAGCGCGGTGTCGATCGTTAAAAACCCAGGAGCCAAATTTTTAAAGGAGAACCAAGAATGAAACGATTAATCTTGCTTGCTGTAGCGACATTATTCTTTGCCTTTCAACTGGCAGTCCAAAATGTAGCTGCAATTGAGCTTGACGAAGCCACCCGTACCCTGAAGTTGAATGGAGCCGGGGATACAGTTGTCTTCACCCTAGAACAAATCAAGGAAGGGAAACGCATTTTTAACGATACCTGTGCCCAATGTCATGCCCAGGGAGAAACCAAAACCGATCCCAATGTGGATTTGGGCGGTGAAGCACTAGCTTATGCCTTCCCCCCACGGGATAATATTGAAGCCATTGTGGAATTCTTAAAAGATCCCATGAGTTATGACGGGGCATATAGCATTAGCGATTTCCACCCCAGCCTGAAGAGTGCTGATATCTTTCCAGAGATGAGAAATCTCTCGGAAGATGATTTATATGCCGTTGCCGGACATATCCTCCTTCAGCCCAAAGTCCAAGGGATACAATGGGGCGGTGGTAAAGCCGTGCGGTAATGATGACTTTGTGATGGCAAGGGATATAGCAACAAGGCAAGCCCTGTCATTACCGTAGTCAGGTGGTTGGGACAGAGGGTTTTTCTGGTGGCGGCGAAGATAAGGTAATGCTAAAGTTTGGGATTACCTTATTGCGATCGCTAACAGGAAAACCCTCTGTCAAAACCGTTAAAATATTGAAAAATCAAGTTAAATAGTCAATGCTACGCCAATTATTCCGCTCAACTCGCTGTCTCCTTCTAGTTTTACTGATCTACTTGAGCCTATTTACTGTAACCTTACCCGCTCAGGCTGCGATCGATAAATATGTTAGACAGTATCTCAGGGTGATAGAACCAATTCAGATGGATTTGGATGGACAGGGACATACGAAGGAATTCTCAGTCGAGGATTTCTCTGAAGGTAAAGAGCTATTTCAAAATCATTGCTTGAATTGTCATGTTGGCGGGGCGACTTTACCCAATCCAACGGAGTCTCTAGCATTGGATAAGTTAGCAGGCGCTACTCCTCCCCGCGATAATATCAATGGTTTAGTAGCTTTCATGAGGGAACCCATGACTTACGATGGCAGCTTTGAGAGTTTTTTCTGCCGCCGCGTGCCGGAAACGTGGATGCCGCAGGAGCAAATCGAAAAGTTAGCTGCTTTTGTTCTAAGGGCAGCCCAAAAAGCTCCTGGTTGGGGATCCCAAGAGTTCTAAAATAATCAAAAGCAATATCCTGTGGAGAGAAGCCTTGCTGAATCAAGGAGTTGATTTCCATCAGATAACTCTCAACTACTATCCACCAAACACTGAACAAAGCTGGACAACCAGTTCAAACACTCTAAAGATAGCCAGCCAGTGTCAAGTGTCAACTGCGATCGGAATGTTGTAAGCTTTTGAATGTAGCGCTAACGCTCCGGGTCGGATTGAACAATGGTAAGATTAACCCCCAATTCATCGAGATCGATGACAGTAAATCCTCTGTCGGACAATTCGGCAGAAAGTGAATCTGCCGCAAGTACTGAGATACCTAAACCTCAAGAGGGTTTTACCCATCCTTGGGATCTGTTAAATACCGAGTCCGATCCTAATGCTACATCAGGAAAAACATCCACAACCAGACCAAAACCAGGAAGCTCCCAAGTAAAAGGTGATTGGCAGCCATTTGTGGTAGCAGGTGTGGGAGTAGGTCTGGTATTCTTTTGTAGCACCCTTTACATCCTCAGTCGTCCTTGCGCGATTGGGCAATGTCGCTCAATTCCCGCAGCGCAACAATTGAACCAGAAGTCCTTAAAAACTTTGGCAAAACCAGAATCAGGGAAAGCTGTTTTAGAAGCACAAGCAGATTTAGAAGATGCGATCGCACTACTCGAACCAATCCCCTCATGGTCTAGCCATTATACCAAAGCCCAGGAATTACTCAAAACCTATCGTCCTCAGTCAGAAAATCTCGATGAGGTAGTTAAGGCTCTGAAAATAGCCGCTAGGGCAGGTTATCATAGCCAAAATCCCCCCCACACAGAGTCAGAGTGGATTGCAATTGTTAGTTTATGGCGAGAAGCGATCGCGCAATTAGAACAAGTGCCCAAAAGTAGCAAGCTTCAGCCCCTAGCTAAACAAAAAATTAAAGAATATAAAGCTAATTTAGCCCAAACCGAGCGCCGACTCCTCGCAGAGAGACAAGCCAAAGTCACTCTAGCAGGAGCCAAACAAGCTGCTCAAATGGCAGGAGTACGTCAAGGTATCGCTCAGTCATTATCTGACTGGCAACTTGTCTATTCCACTTGGCAAACAGCCAATCTCCGAATCAAACAAATTCCCCAAGGTACTACCTCATATAACGAAGCGCAACAGTTATTAGCCCTCTATCTACCTCATCTCAGCAACGCTCGCAATCGCCAAACTGAAGAACAATTTTCTGTAAATGCCTACACGAGAGGAGTCAATACAGCACAGCTTGCCACCGATGCTCAAACCAATAATCAATGGTCAGTCGCATTAGCTCATTGGCGCAATGCTTTGACTTATGTCAGACAAGTTCCCCGCAACACCTACTACTATAACAAAGCTCAATCCCTAATTAAACCATACCAAGTAGCCTTAAAACAAGCACAAGGACAGGTATTTCTTGCCGTTAAAGTTCAACAAGCCCGCAAAGATTTAACTCAAACTTGTGGAGCAAAAAATCCAATATGTACCTTTTATGTTAGTAATAAACTTATTAAAGTTAGATTAGCTCCAGCCTACGTTCAAACCATGCAAAAAAAAGCATTTGAGGCTCAATCAAAAGGAGATATCCGCACTCATTCTAGCATTGTAAATAATATATCAATATTAGAAAAAGCCCTGAAAGCTATTAGCAATAATACGGGAATCAGAGTGGAAATCTATTCTCCAGAAGGATTATTAATTCAAAGACATAATCCAGGGAATTAATTAAATGGATCGATTGAGCAACAGCAAATGCAATATTGAGAAGGTTTACATCACAAACCATTTCCTGTTAAGCAGTTACGCATTTAATTTATCTGTTTTGAATGACAGGGAGGAGTGGTGTAGGGGAGCTGGGGAGAAGGTTTAATAACTTTTTCCCTAACTTGAATCCCCTAGTGAGAAGTAATTACATATCTGACGGGGTGACAACAAGCTGTCAATCCCGCACGCAGTAAGGGATTGACAGCTTCCTTATCATAAATAAATAGGGCTTGCTGAATAAGTGAGATTTAGATAACCAATGGATTATTTAGTTATTTAACCCATCAAAAATGATGAGCTTTTCTTCTTGACAATCCCCCAAATATAACCGGAATTAATCGTTGCCCCCAAAAAAGCTGTAATGAGGGTTTGAAGCACAAAAAAATCCCCAAAACCTGCCTAAGCAGGCTGGAAAGATTCATGACTAAAAAAGTAATGGCAATCGCAGTTTGAGAGGTATGAGGTAGTTTAGCCATGACTCGATTCAAGCTAAATCTTCGTTTAGCAACTCCAAATTTGCCTTCAATCGCATTACGAACTCTCTCATCTTCTTGGGCTTGTCTCTTCTTTTCTTTACTGACATGAGCTGGTGGTCTTCCCAAGGGTGGGCCACTGATTCTTATCCCTTTTTCTTTACAGAATGCTCGATTTTCTCTTGTCCGATAAATTCGGTCAACATGTACCGATTCTGGATAGACTCCTCTGGCTTCTTTAAATGCTTCTACTTGCGCTTTTAAATCGAGCGATTCGTTAAAGTTATTCCAGTCTATACGGTCTAAAAATACATATCCATCTCTTAAACTTACCGATAATTTGGCTCCAAATTCTACCGGAGTTCCGGCTTTCCCTCTGACAATTGGACGGATATGCGGTTGACTTAAACTGACTATTCTATTCTCAATTCTTTGTATTTTATTCTCATACATCCATGACTGTTGACGATAGACTTCTGCCACTACGAGTAAGCTCTTGTATTCAGCGCGATTCAAAGCTTCTAATCCACTCCATGTCTGGGTTAGCTTGTCTATGTGTCCTAAGTTTCTTTTGATATATTCCAGTTGTTTTCTGATGGCTTTCCTGATTTCTTTTCGAGATGGTCTCCGTTTTTTGGCGACTTTTAAGTAGTTTTTTCTGGCTAAGTTTCGATAAGTTTTTGGCTTTTTCTCTATTTGCTCTTTTAGTGGCTTATACAGAATGTCTATAATCTTTTCTATTGTGATTCTGGCTTGATTTAATAGTCCTAGGTCATTGGGATAGGTTATATCGGCTGGCGCACAGGTGGCATCCAGGATTAATTTCCCTTTATTTGACTCTTCTCGGGTTTCTTTCTTTTCCGAATCCGGCGCTTTTTTTTTTGATGATGACTCGATTTCTGACTGGCTCTTCTCCACCATTCTTTGATTTATTTTCTGGACTAATTCGACATAAATTCTCTCTCTAAATTTGACTAATAGTGATGGGTCAAATGGAGCCTCATTGCTGTATTCCTTTTTTCCTATAAAGTATTGTAGATAGGGGTTCTCTTTTATTTGTTCTACTGTTTCTCTGTCGCTTGTTCCTAATTTTTCTTTAATTATTAATGAACCCAATGCCATCCTAAATGGTAGGGCTGGTGCCCCCATCTCTGAGGTGAAATTTTCGGCGTATTCTGCTTCAAATTCCGACCACGGTACGAGTTCTGCCATGATTACCCATCGGTTATCTTGTGATAATTTACCCTCAAACGGTAATTCAAACTGGGATGGTGGGGTGGGGGGGTTATCAACTTTTCGGTACATTTTCCCGACTCATGAACCACGGTTTTTCAGCTATTTTACCTCTTTTCCTTGCACCTGACTACCCTTTTCGCGATCGCAGACCCCGCCAGAGCTATCCCACAGCCTTTTGCCCATCGTCTTTTTCCTCTTTTTCAGCAAGCCCTAAATAGGTCTGCTATTCTCAAGTAGACCTAAGTAATTGAAAAAATGAATTTCTTACCTACATTCTACATCAAACACCTGAAAAGTCAACTTAAAAGGACAGAATTTTTAATTTTATTCATGTTAGTGACAATGTTACAAGATCAGAGATGGGTGAGACTGGAAGAATTGGCATCGCAATTTCCTCAAAAAATCCTATTTGAGAGTCGCCGGAAAAGGTTACAAAGATTTCTCGACACTCCTCACCTAACTGTTGCCAAAATTTGGTGGCCATTATTTAGTTATTGGTTGCACAATAATTTTGAGTCAGGCTCAGTCTTGTATATTGCTATTGACCGGACTCAATGGCAGTCAGTTAACTTAATATTTGTCAGTCTAATTTATCAAAACCGAGCTATACCTATATATTTTGAATGTCTCCCGAATTTAGGCAGCACGAATGTGGCTAAACAAATAGCCGTATTATCGCAAGTATTCCCGTTATTAAATAATTATAAAACGGCAGCTTATGGTGTGCGGTTGTTGTTTCGAGAGTTGAAGCGGGTTTTGAGTAATTCTACTCATATCTAAATAGCCAATCTGATTGACTTTAAGCCCTAGGTATTTATGCCTGGGGTTTTTAACGTACTACAACTTACACCTAGAGTGAAAATATACAATTTAAAGGCGTAGCAGCTTATTAAGTTTGTTTAAGAATTCTGCTCGCTGTGCATGACTACTCAGTAAATTCAACTAGATTGAAGTTGGGTTGGGCCTAATTTAGCTGGGCTACTCAGTAAATTCAACTAGATTGGAGTCGGGTTGGCGCTAATTTAGCTGGGCTACTCAGTAAATTCAACTAGATGAAGTTTTAACAAAAGAGGGGCGATCCCCCTCAATCCCTACAACCAAAAATTGGCGATTATGAACTATATCAATTAGCTTGTTATCAAGGGGACTACCCAACAGGCTATCTACCAAAGACTAGACAACACCAGATCGACAATACATCGCTGATTGCGACTGAAACAGTATAACCTAAAATCGACCTCTATTCTTCTCTGGGAGAGGAATAGCGATTGATGATGGTGTTGCTCAAACCCAGTTGCAGCAAGGACAAAGAAGAATTGACTTTAAGTTAGCTTGACGAATCAGTATGAGCCTATTTTCAAGATAACTTTTGTCTGAGTCCCATAAATGCGAAGTAAGAATCTATTCTCAATGTAATTAAATCTAAAGGGGTGCTGTCATGACGTATGTAGCCTTAAAATGGGATCACACAATTGCCAAACCAATGATTAAATGGTTGGTAGTGGAATGTGCAGGTGTTGGAGAAAAGTGTGGTGGGCCACAGGCATTGCCACCACGAAGGGATATCGCCTACTTTGTATATCCTGAAACAGCGGAAGAGGATGCCAAAGAGTTCGCCGAGTACAAAAATGTGATGGCTGGCAATCTCGATTCATCAAAAATCCTCCAATATCGGGAATTACTTGAGAATAAAACTCCCTTAAATCGCCATGTCGCATTTGAGTGGGATCATAATATCTTTAATCCTCTGATTAAGTGGGCGGTTTTGGAATGGGGAGGAGCAGGAACTTCTGGCGTACCGCGAGAAGACATTGGCTATTTTCTCGATCCAGATACCGCTCAAACTGATGCCAAGATAGTGGGTATCTTAAGGGATCGCAGAATTCAAGTTGCGCAGAAAAAAGTATTACAATTGAGTGCAATTGGTTAATATGTAATGGAGAACAATTACGGCAGTTGACAGTTGACAGTTGA
>DOIX01000146.1:5151-10990 GCA_003511885.1 Cyanobacteria bacterium UBA11153 | reverse complement strand
TTATCAACTAAAGCCAGTCCCAATCCCGTGCCTCCTATCTTCCAAGGATCGTGACTAGGTACTCGATAAAACTTATCAAAAATTCGACTTAGCTCATGAGCAGGAATTTCCACTCCAGAATTGCTAATCATAATTTCCACACCTTCTAAAACATCTGGTTTCATTGTGGAAAATAAAGGGTAAGCAGCAAGATTAATGTCACCACCTGATGGAGTATATTTACAAGCATTATTGAGCAACTCTAGTATAATCCGCTCCCAAGCAGAGATATCCGATCTGAAAATAGGAAGATCCGGAGCCAAATTTAAAGTAAAATTCTGTTGATGGACAGCCATTCTGAGCAAAAAAGGTTCAATCAGAGAAGGTAGCCAAGTTTGCAGTTGTAAAGGAACCAACTGTACCGTAACCTCCCCTGCTTCAAGTTTTTGGAATTCCAGTAGAGTATTAACCAAATTAATTTCCCGCGTACATTCTGCCAGCATAATCTCCGTATAGCGATCGCGGATTCCGGGATCCTTGGCTACCTTCAGCATTTGGATTGCCATTCTGATATTAGTCAAAGGAGTCCGGAGTTCGTGGGATACTGTTGCCATAAACTCATCTTTAGCACGGTTATTTGCCCTTTCCATTTCCAAAATCCGCCCTCTTTCGGCTTCAGCCTCTTTGCGAGGCGTGATATTCACCATCAAACCTCGGAGACTTTGCACATTTCCCAAAGAATCTCGTGCTAGAGAAACCCTATCTCTGAGCCAGACAATTTGTCCATCAACGGTAAGACATCGGTACTCAAACTCGTGATCTCTACCCTGTTTTACCTCTTCTCGACAGAAAGCTGTCACCCACTCTCTGTCATCTGGATGAATTATATTGATCCAAAAATCTGGACGACGCTGCCATTGATCCAAAGGGTAACCCAAAATCCGCTCTGCACTGCGACTAACGAAAGTAAATATTAAAGACTGTGGTTCGCATTCCCAAACAATTGCGTCACTGATATCGTTAACTAAATCTCGGAAATGAGACTCCCTAATTTGGGCTTTAATTCTTTCCTCCTTTTCCCTGGCTAGGAGTTTTATCCACTCCTGGGAAGTTCTCTCTGTTCGGAGGTTGTCTATGTCTGTTTCATCTTCGACAATCAAATCAATTTCTTCTCGATTTTGAGATTGAGCGATCTCCCTGACAACTGCAAATATTTGTGCCTCTTCCCCTCTAGAAAAACGCCAAGATAACCAACGGTAACTGTTATCTTGAGCGAGAATACGATTCTCTATAGTGATTCCTTGACAACCGGAAGCCTGACTCAAAAGCCAGCGGAAACAATTCTGAGTAGAATTAACATCATCAGGATGGAGAAATTCTGTCCAACAACGGGATTCCATCTCCGTAATTGACCATCCCAAAACTGCCTGCCAATTTCGACTGAGGAACTGAAAATATCCATGGTAATCGAGGACAGCGAAAAGATCTGGAGTTAGATCGAAAAACCCTTGTAAATCGGTTTGGATCCCGATTAGTTTATCAATTTGCTGCTTTAGGCGAGGAATTTTTGACATGGTGGCTTGGGATTGTGTTGCGCCTTCCGGAAATGGAGATCGATCCTATCGATCGTTCCCTGTTATTGTCTAAAAGGTGAGCAGTAAGCCGTAATAGGTTAGAGGAAAAAGGCTAGCGGTTGGTTGATTTGCTTTTACTCCTCACCTGTCACTTCTTACCCCTCACCTCTTACTCCTTACCTCTTACCTCTCACCTCCTAGCTCTTACCTCAGTTTCCAGCTAGACGGCAACTACCCCTAAGGATTACGGTTCTACCCACTGATGAAACAAACCATAGAACGGTAGATTGTTAAAGTAAGATACATAAAAGTTTACACAGTCGCCCGTCCCGCTTAAACTGCTCGGAAAGGATCGCAAATTATGTTTGAACATTTTACAGACAGAGGGATCAAAGCCATTATGTTGGCTCAGGAAGAAGCACGCCGCCTGGGACACAACCTGGTGGGAACCGAGCAGATTTTATTAGGGTTGATTAGCGAAGGCACTAGTATAGCTGCTATTCTTCTCAAAGAGTTGGGTGTAACTTTGGAAACTACGCGGAAATTAGTTGCCCAAATTATCGGTAGGGGTTCGGGTGTAGTGCCAGTAGAAATTCCCTTCACTCCGAAAGCCAAGCGCCTCTTCGAGACAGCCTTCCAAGAAGCGCGTCAACTCGCAAACAATTATATTGGCCCAGAACATTTATTCTTAGCTATCCTCCAAGATCAAGACAGCGTAGCAGGTAAAGTACTGCAACACCTCGGAGTCGATCCCGACAGTACCCGCACTAAGGTAATTCAGTCTATCGGAGAAGTTGTGGCGACAACGACAAGTCGGGGAGTAGGAGATCCTCTCATGGGAGGAAATTCAAGCACGGCAACTTTAGAGCAATTTGGTACAAATTTAACTCGGCTAGCTGCTGAAGGTAAATTAGATCCAGTTGTAGGGAGAGTGAAAGAAATTGAACGGGTGGTGCAAATTTTAGGTCGTCGCACGAAAAATAATCCTCTGTTAATTGGAGAGCCTGGGGTTGGCAAAACTGCGATCGCAGAAGGTTTGGCTCAACGGATTGTCGATCAAAATATCCCTGATATTTTAGTAGATAAGCAGGTGATTAATTTAGATATGGGAGCTTTACTGGCAGGTACTCGTTTCCGAGGTGAGTTTGAAGAACGCCTCAAGCAAATTATGGAGGAAGTTCGTCAGTCTGGCAATATTATTTTAGTAATTGATGAAGTTCATACTTTGATTGGTGCAGGGGCAACCCAAGGGACAATGGATGCTGCTAATATGCTGAAACCTGCCCTGGCACGGGGAGAATTACAGTGTTTGGGTGCGACAACTTTGGATGAATATCGCAAACATATTGAAGGGGATGCCGCATTGGAACGTCGTTTCCAACCTGTGATGGTTGGGGAACCTTCAGTTGATGAAACTATTTCTATTCTCTACGGTTTGCGGGATACTTATGAGCAATATCATAAGGTACAAATCTCGGATCTTGCTATCGAAGCGGCTGCTAAACTATCGGATCGTTATATTTCCGATCGCTTTTTACCTGATAAGGCCATCGATCTAATTGATGAAGCGGGAAGTCGCGTCCATTTGATGTATTCTCAAATATCGCCCGGTACGAAAGAATTGAAAAAGGAATTGCGTCAGGCAACCAAAGAAAAAGAAGATGCCGTGCGAGTGCAAGATTTTGAGCAAGCTGCCAAATTACGCGATCGCGAATTACAATTAGAAGCCCGACTTCGAAGCATCACTCCCACCTCAGAAGTAAGGGGAGAAGGGGGACAAGGAAGACAAGGAAGAATGTTTTCTTCTCTGCCTACTTCTTATGCCAATCTCCCTATTGTAGATGAGGAAGATATTGCTCAAATTGTCTCATCTTGGATGGGGATACCTGTTAATAAACTAACTGAATCAGAGTCAGCTATGCTTCTCCATATTGAAGAAACTTTGCATCAGCGAATTATCGGTCAAAATGAAGCTGTTACGGCTGTTTCTCAGGCAATTCGACGGGCGAGAGTTGGCTTGAAAAATCCCAATCGACCAATTGCTAGCTTGATCTTCTCTGGGCCAACTGGTGTCGGTAAAACTGAATTAACTAAGGCTTTGGCAGCTTATATGTTTGGTGCAGAAGATGCGATGATTCGGTTGGATATGTCGGAGTTTATGGAACCGCATACTGTATCCAAATTAATTGGTTCTCCTCCCGGATTTGTTGGGTATGATGAAGGAGGTCAATTAACTGAAGCAGTTCGCCGCAAACCATACAGTGTGGTATTGTTTGATGAAATTGAAAAGGCTCACCCAGATGTTTTTAATATCCTATTGCAACTGTTAGATGATGGGCGTTTGACTGATGCTAAAGGTCGGGTGGTAGACTTTAAAAATACCCTGATTATTATGACCTCAAATATCGGTTCTAAAGCGATCGAGAAAGGTGGCAGTGGCTTCGGGTTTCAGTCAGAGGAAAATATGGCTGAATCTCGCTACAAATATATCCGCGATCGCGTTAATGAAGAATTGAAGCAATCTTTCCGCCCAGAGTTTCTCAATCGCCTTGATGATATTATCGTTTTCCGGCAACTTGTCAAAGAGGAAATTAAACAAATTGCCGATCTTCTTTTGCAAGAAGTTTCAATTCGCTTACTGGAACAAGGTATAACTTTAGAGGTGACGGAACGCTTTAAAGAACGTCTAATTGCCGAAGGTTACGATCCTAATTATGGCGCAAGACCTTTACGAAGAGCAATTATGCGTCTGGTGGAAGATAAATTGGCGGAAGCGATGTTAGTAGGTAAGGTTAATGAAGGTGATACCGCAATTATTGATGTTAATAATGACGGTGAGGTAACTGTTTTATCCAGTTTAGATCGGGAATTATTCCTTGAAACTGTGGGTTGAATAGAGGGTAATTATGGATTGAGGAACCCGACTTCTTAGAGAAGTCGGGTTTCTTTATGTTACAGCGAGGGACTAGGGGCTAGGAGCTGGGGAAGAAAGCTGTAAAATTAAGGGTTTGAGGAATTGAGAATGTCTTAACCGCCCTGGCGGTTGCTCTGGATCCAATTACAAAGAAACATTGCGTTTTGGACTCGCGATCGCCAAACTCTGCTAGAGTAAAAATTATCAATTATAAAATGGGGTTTTTGGCCTATATGTTAGAGACTCCAGAATAAGCAAAGCAATCGAAGATGGTTTGATAGTGATGAAAAATAATCAACTAGAACGGGTTTCTGATGAGTTACAAAAGACACTAGATTTAGAAGCAAAGAACCCTTCAGCAAATAGGAAAGATGAAGTAGCTAATTTACTAAATTCTCAGCGTTTTCTTGATGATTATGATGCGTGCATCTGGTGGAATGGGTGCTACTACTGTAAAGATGAAAGCAATAATTGGTATTGTATAAAGTGTACATTTTAGCCATTGATAAAGAGGTAAGAGGCAAGAGTAAATATTCAATTTAGCTGCGCCTTAGCTTATCATAGTTGTATGCCTTTCATCCCCAGACAAAAGTCACGGGGTTTTTAGGCTATTTTCCGACAATACTAAGATCTAAGAACAGATATGCCTCCACGTTGGCCTCGTAAACCCGACAGACGGGATCCAGACTACCGTCGCCTAGACGATAGAATGAATTTCGCCGTACATGTGGGGATTTTTGCTGCTTGTAATTCTGGATTTTGGTTCTTTCGCAACCTATTTTATGCTGAATGGTCTTGGGTATACTGGGTGACAGGAGTCTGGCTGTTAATTTTAGTTGCACACGCCGTCTACATTTTTGCGATCGCGGATTATGCCCCCTTGACAACCCAAGAGCCTCCGAAGTAGTCCCTTTCAGGGGGAACTAAGTTCTAAAACACCGCATTGCGATTCAATGTGAAACAGGGAATTCCTATGGCTAACCGAAACACTACTGAAGCAATCGAAGCCCTCGCTGCTGAAATTGGTGAAAATATATACATTGATGTCGCCAAATGGCATCTTTACTTAAGAGAAGCTCATTTGCACTCAATCTTGGCACAACGCCTCTTTCCCCTCGTCACAGAGGGAAACATTAATCAAGATGAAGTAGTGGAAATTCTCCAAAGCATCCCCGTCAAACTGGGTGGTGGTAAACGGGAACTTCCTCTCGTCGATTTACTACCCAGGCAATGTGAGGTGAATCTGATGGATTTGCTCGAAGAATTTCAGCGAAATCTATAGTTTATTGCTTGTTGCTTGTTTTTTTTCCTCCCTGTAATTAGGGTTTGCTGAAAAAGTCTTTTTGTGAGGATGGGGTGTGGGTTTTTTGGT
>DOIX01000146.1:0-4783 GCA_003511885.1 Cyanobacteria bacterium UBA11153 | reverse complement strand
TATACAGCAAGCCCTAATTAGTTACCTCCGTACCTGCGCCAACCCATTATTTATCCTACACTGATTCCGAGGCTTTCCTCGCCGAAGGGTCGATATATCTACCTCAGAATTCAGTGTGGGGAGTAAAGAAAATCGATTTGCGATTAGCTATTAATCATTAACCATTAATCATTAACTATTAACCATTCAAGCCATAGCGAATTTAACCGTGCGAAGTAAATCTTCTTGGGAAAAAGGCTTAACTAAGTAAGCTTTTGCCCCTTGTCGCATTCCCCAGAGGCGGTCAATTTCCTGATTTTTAGAAGAACAAATGACAATAGGAATATTAGCAGTTACTGGATGGTTTTTCAGTTGGCGACATAACTCAAAACCACTCATTCCCGGCATCACTACATCTGTCAGAATTACATCTGGCTTTTTGGAGAGTGCTTTATCTAAAACTTCCTTAGCATCAAGAACTTGAATTACGCTGTAGCCACCCTCGCGCAAGTAAGTACTAATTAACTCCATCTGTGAGGGGTTATCTTCAACAACTAACACTGTACTCATGTTGGATTATCCTGAAAAAGTGACAACATAAAAAATGTTTGGCATCCTGTAAGCACCCAGATTGAGACTTAAAGCTTCTAGCTACTGAATAGTTGGAACCTAATATCTGGCACTATGACGTAACTTCGGATATATGGATTAGGCTATCTCTAGGCTGTGTTAAGTAACGCACCCTACTATATATAGAGTTAAGTTAGAGATTTTCTGTAACTCCTGTAAACTTTACTCTATTTTAAGAATTTATTTGAATATACCCTACAAAGGACTTCAACGACCAGATGTCAGGGAAAAAAATGAGCTGGGAAGCTCACACTTAGCTGCTAGGGAAGTGTAGAAGGATGTGAATTAGACGAAGTATCTATTAAAAGATGGTCGATTAGCGATCGCAAGTCGTCCACTGAGGATGTATCATCTCCTCTGTCTGCCTCAATTTTCCCTAATTCCTCTAGATGCTCTGCCGCAACACTACCATGATTCGCGATCGCACTTTCCCTAACACTATGCGGGCGAGCTGTATCTTTGCCCTTGCCCCCATACCGAGCTTGATGGCGCAACAGACTCAGATGAGCGTTGAGTTCCTTCTGGATTGGTTTAAGATTGGAAATAATCTCTACTGCCTTGGCATCTGTTGCCTCAGAGACTTCCTCAAGTTGCTCTACTAACTCTTTAAGGGCGTAAAATACCTGCTGGAATAAATCTTTGAGCTTTTGATCCGGTTTAATTGCACCGAAAATCTCAAAGGAGTGGAAACTGATTCTTAAATAAGAGGCAATTTCGTGAATGGCTTTGCCAGTGGATTTTTTATCTATCTCCAGCATCGCAGGTAGAAACCCGATAGCACCAGTGGAAGAATCAACCTTGACTTCAAAGAAGCACTCGTTGCTGTCTTCGAGATTCACCAAATACTCTTCAATGGTTTTGAGGTGAGATTTAGCATCCTCAATGTAGTATCCGATTATGCGCTGTTGTTCTTGGGGAGTCATTCTCGCTGGTACCAACGAATTTACTATCTATCCACATAACATTTTCATCTTATCCCATCTTGTTGCTTCAGATCCTATTACCTCCACTTCCTGTCGCTCCCTAATTGATATCTAAAGCCCTGCGTCACCTATTCACAACTCAAAATCAAACTGGTTACGGTCAATTATTTATGCCGTTTGAGGATGTCCTAACTTTTCATTCCACTGTTATATTATTAATATTCTTTATTTAATTACCTATATGTTATACCTCAAAAGATCCCTTTGGCGACATCGAACAGTATTATTTATTTTGATAGTTTTCCTCAGTATGTTGCTCCCCTCCCTCCTCCCTGTCAAGGCATCAATTCAGGAGGGAAGCCTGCCATCGACTACACCCGCGATCGCACCGCCGCCTAATTTGGCTATACCCGATGAGTTTCGGGGCAAAATCATCAGGAAAGTCAGCTTAATTAGCGATCGCCAAGTTATTGCTCTCACCTTTGATGATGGCCCTACGGCAAATATTACACCAAAGGTACTAGATATTCTCAAGGAACGTAAAATTAAAGCTACATTTTTTGTCATCGGGAATCATCTGAAAAACTTTCCTGAATTGGCACAGAGACTAGTTGCTGAAGGTCATGCAATCGGCAATCATACATGGCATCATTTGCGTCGTTTAATGAATGAGTTTACCGCAACTCGTGAAATTGAAGACACCGCCACTCTTATCGAGAGAACAACAGATATTAAAACAAGATTATTTCGCCCTCCCCATGGCTTTCTCTATAACGGATTAGTGGATTATGCCCAAAAAAGAAAAGATGCTATTATCCTTTGGTCAATAGATTCTGATGACTGGCGGGGGTCGAAAGTTTCTGCAGACTATATTGTGGATAAAGTCCTCGCCAACGTTAATCCTGGAGCGATTATTCTCATGCACGATGGTGGAGGCAATCGAGCCAATACAATCAAAGCCTTACCGAAAATTATCGACTCCCTCAATCAGCTTGGCTACGAATTTGTCACCATACCTCAACTTCTGCAAATGGGGAGTGGGAAGTAGGGAGTGGGGAACGGCGAGTTGCATTTTCCAGTTACTTGTAATATATTGTACTACAGGCAATCGCAGCAGCTCGATCGCAGAAAGCTCGACGGTTGACTCCTATCCCAACAAACCAGGCTGTAAGCTACCTCTTCTCATGATCCCCGCAACATCTAAACCGCAAACAGAAGCCATGGCGCTGAAAGTATACGACTTGTGGAAGTCATATCAACAGCACTCAGTCGTTCAAGGCGTTAATTTTACCCTTAATCCCGGAGAAATTCTCGGTCTTCTGGGGCCAAACGGTGCAGGAAAAACCACAACAGTAGGAATGCTTTACGGCGCAGTCAAGCCCAGCCGTGGGTTTGTGCAGTTAGGAGAATACCAAATTCAAGCACAAGGAAGAGATGCTCGTAGTTTCATGGGGATTGTCACCCAAGAAGATAATCTGGATCCAGACTTTAGTGTCATAGAAAACTTAATTTTCTTTGCTCATCACTATCGCATTACAGGGAAAGCAGCCAGAGAAAGAGCAGGAGAATTACTAGCCCGAGTAGGATTGCAAGATTATGCCCGAAGCCCCATTGATGAATTATCTGGTGGTATGAAGCGGCGTTTAGTTTTAGCCCGGGCATTAATTAACAATCCGAAAATTGTATTTCTTGACGAGCCTACTACTGGATTAGATCCCGATGCTAGGCAAGACTTTTGGCGATTAGTCAGTCAGTTAAAACAAAATGGCTGTGGAGTACTGCTAACTACGCATTATATGGATGAAGCACAACGATTATGCGATCGCCTCATCTTACTCCAAAATGGCAAAACCATTGACGAAGGGACACCAGCCGAACTAATTGAGCGCACCGTTGGCAAAGAAGTCGTAGAAATTGAAGGAGTTTCTGAAGAAATTCTCCAACAATTAGCCCAAGAATCACAAACATGGTATAGACCTTTTGGCAGTAGCTATCTCATTGGATTACCCTCAGATAATCCCCATCAACTTTGGGAACAGCTCGATGGAATGCAACCAGAAAGTCTAACACGTCGTCATACCAATTTAGAAGATGTATTTTTGCGCTTAACTGGTACATCATTGGAATAGTTATTTGGGGTTGGTTATTTATTATTTATTGTCAAAAAAATAGCCAATATAGCGAAGGACTAGAGGCTGGGGACTATGGGTTGGGGCAGAAAGCTGTAAACTCCGGAATTGAAAATGTCTTAACCGCTCTGGCTGTTGCTATAAATAAAATTATTTATGGCAATTAAAAATCAACAACAAATAAGAATCAGGAATTGGGAGATAAACAACAAATAACCAGCAATTAATAACTAACAACCAACAACCAACAACCAACAACCATGAAAAGTATCTCTATAAACCCTTGGAGTGTCTACTCAGTTTGGCATCGTCATGCCAGAGTCTATCAAAAAACTTGGCTAGTTAATAGCTTACCTCCACTTTCAGAACCGATAATTTATCTGGTAGCATTTGGCTACGGACTCACCCCACTAGTGGGAGATGTAGATTACAACGGGCAAACCGTCTCTTACTTAAAATTCATTGCACCAGGGATGATGGGAATTGGGCTGCTATTTCAATCATTTTTTGAAGGCTCTTTTGGCAGCTTTATCCGGTTGAGTTATCAAAAAACCTGGCAAGCCTTGCTAACTGCACCATTAAGTTTTACAGAAGTATTCCTGGGTGAGTGGCTGTGGGCAGCAACAAAAGGAACAATGGCTGGTACTTTGACAGGTTTAGTTGCAGTTATCTGGGGACTTTATTCAGGTTGGGATTTACTATTCTCTTTTCCCTTAATTATTTTGGGCAGTTTACTATTCTCCGTAATGGGACTATTGACAGCAGGAACAGTCCGAACTATTGACCAAATTAATGTGCCTATTTTCTTACTGATTGTCCCCATGTTTACCCTTTGTGGGACTTATTTCCCCCGGGATACACTGCCATCTATTTTGAGTTCTATTTCTGCTATCTTACCATTAGCATCAGTGGTCGATTTATTACGTTGGCCTTTAGGATTATCTAGTTTCTGGTTTTTACAGTTACTTTGGATTATCCTCTTGATTGCTCTAGTTTCAGTACTCGCTTGGCGGCAGATTTATCCGCAGTTGTTTCGTTAAATGTGGGGAATGGGGACTATGGAGTGGGGGAGCAGGGAGAGTCGAAAATTTCTTTCTTTCTCCCCCTTCCCCCTTCCCCCTT
>DOIX01000023.1:1457-4624 GCA_003511885.1 Cyanobacteria bacterium UBA11153 | reverse complement strand
AAGGGGGATAAGGGGGATAAGGGAGAAATTTTTGTGTCTTCCCCCTCTTCTCCTTCTCCCCCATTCCCTAAAATTGGCATTCTTTTCTACCGCGCTCATTATTTGGCGGGAAATACAGCGCCAATAGATGCTCTGTGTCGAGCTTTAAGAGAAAGAAATTTAATACCTGTACCGATATTTGTATCGTCTTTACAGGATGCGGATATCCAATCGACGCTAATTGATTATTTTCAGCCGCAAGAAGGTAGGGGGATTGAGTTATTACTGGTGACGACAAGTTTTTCTGTGGCTAAGTTAGATAGCGATGTACCGGAATTGGGGTTATGGGCAAAATTAGATGTGCCAGTATTTCAGGTTATCCTGAGTGGCGGTACTTTTCCACAGTGGGAGGGAGAGTTTCAGGGTTTGACACCGAGGGATACGGCGATGAATGTGGTATTGCCGGAAGTGGATGGCAGGATTATTACTCGTGCAGTTTCTTTTAAGTCGGTGCAAACCCGGCATCCTTTATTGGAAACTGATGTGGTAGTCTATGAACCAGTTTGCGATCGCGTTGAGTTTGTGGCAGACTTGGCTCTAAATTGGGTAAAACTCCGTCAAACTCCTCCACCCTCTAGAAAAATTGCCCTAATTTTGGCTAATTATCCCAATCGCGATGGCAGGCTGGCTAATGGAGTGGGTTTGGATACGCCTGCTAGTTGTGTGGAAATTCTTAATGCTTTGCAGGAAGCTGGGTATTATCTGGAAAATATCCCGGAAACTGGCGATGAGTTAATTCAATTACTGACTTCTGGTGTTACTAACGATTCAGAAGGAAACTCGTGGCGATTAGCCAGACAAGAATTATCTGGGGCAGAATATCAGGAATACTTTTCTACTTTACCACCAGAGGTACAAAAGGGAATTTGCGATCGCTGGAGTCAGAAGGAGTGGGGAGTAGAAAGTGAGGAATGTGGCAAGGAAACTAGTCTGACATATTTTCCCGATTCCCCATTCCCCATTCCTGGTATTCAACTTGGTAATATTTTTATTGGTATTCAGCCATCAAGAGGGTACGATATTGACCCATCTTTAAATTATCATGCTCCCGATCTAGAACCTACGACCGCTTATTTGGCTTTTTACTACTGGTTGCGACGCAAGTTTGGGGCGCAGGCAATTGTCCATATCGGTAAGCATGGTAATTTGGAGTGGTTGCCCGGTAAGAGTTTGGCGCTATCAGAAAATTGTTATCCGGAGGTGGCTTTGGGGGCTATGCCTCATTTTTATCCATTTATTGTTAACGATCCGGGTGAGGGTTCGCAAGCGAAACGTCGTGCCCATGCTGTTATTATCGATCATTTAACGCCGCCGATGACTCGTGCGGAGTTATATGGGGGTTTGCAACAACTGGAAGGTTTGGTTGATGAGTATTATGAGGCGCAAAGTTTGGATCCTTCTAGGTTACCATTGTTGCGCGATCGCATTTTTCAGTTGATGACGGAGGAAAATTTGGCAGGGGATGGGGTAACGAATGTAAGGGATGGGGTAACGGATTTAAGGGATGTAACGGATGTTGTGAATCGGATTGATGGTTATTTGTGTGAGTTGAAGGAGGCGCAAATTCGGGATGGTTTGCATATTTTTGGTAAATGTCCACAAGGTAGGCAGTTACGGGATTTGATTGTGGCAATTGCTCGTCATCCAGGTAGGAATCGTTTGGGCTTAACTCGTGCTATTGCTAAGGATTGGGGATGGGATTTCGATCCTCTGATTCCAAATCGTTCCAATAATGAAATTGAAAATAATTTTATCACTTCAGGAGGATCTCACTCTAGCCAAAACCCAGATGATACTCTTACTCCCCCCTTAGCCGGGGGCAGTTGGGAGGATAAAAACTCTAGCCAAAACCTAGATGATACTCTTGCTCCCCCCTTAGCCAAAGGGGGTTGGGGGGGTAACAACTCCAGCAATAAACAAGCATCCCCACCCAAACTGGATATTCCTCTAACTTCGGGTGAATCCCAAAAAAACGAAAACACCAGTAGTGAAAGTATCTTGCCCCCCTATCTACCAAATGGGCAACCCTATCTACCAAGTGGGCAAGATGCCCACACTACTACAAATTTACCCTCATCAAATAATCCGCTCACTGCTCACCTCTCACTTCCTGCCCCCGAAGCTATCAAAAATCAAAACATTAGAAGTGCGATTGAAAAATTAGAAGCAGCCGCAGCTAAATTAGTCGAAGAGCTAATCGCATCCCACAACCAACAACCAATAACTAACAACCAACAACCAATAACTAACAACCAACAAATAGAATTAAATTGGATACGCGATCGCATTTTACCTGCACTACAACTAACCAACCAGGAAATTACCCAACTTTTACGCGGCTTAGATGGACATTATGTACCCAGTGGCGCAGCAGGCGCACCTACTAGAGGTAGACCAGAAGTTTTACCTACTGGTCGCAATTTTTACTCAGTTGATATCCGTGCTATTCCTACAGAAACGGCTTGGGATGTAGGAAGGAAAGCGGCTGAAGCTTTAATTGAAAGATATACCCAAGAAAATGGCGAGTATCCGAAAACACTGGGTATGTCTGTATGGGGAACATCAACAATGCGGACAGGTGGAGATGATATTGCCGAAGCACTCGCATTATTAGGAGTCCGTCCGGTTTGGGAAGGAATATCTCGAAGGGTAATAGATTTTGAAATTCTGCCTTTGTCGGTACTAGGTCGTCCTCGCGTAGATGTGACTTTGCGGATATCAGGCTTTTTTCGCGACGGATTTCCCAATTTAATCGATTTATTTTATAACGCCGTAGTGGCGGTGTCAAGTTTAGACGAACCGATAGAAGAAAATCCGTTAGCAGCACAAGTAAAAAAAGAGACAGAATTATGGCAGGAAGCGGGATTGAGCCAAGAAGAGGCAAAAGTGCGATCGCGCTGGCGAATTTTTGGCTCGAAACCGGGCGCTTATGGGGCAGGTTTGCAAGGTTTAATTGAAGGACAAAATTGGCAGGATGAGGAAGATTTGGCACGAGCTTATCTGAATTGGAGCAGTTTTGCTTATGGTGAAATACCCCCCTGCCCCCCCTTAATAAGGGGGGAAAGTTTAACAGAGTCTTTACCAAAGGAGGAAAGTTTACCAGAGTCTTTAGCAAAGGAGGAAAGTTT
>DOIX01000023.1:0-1148 GCA_003511885.1 Cyanobacteria bacterium UBA11153 | reverse complement strand
GCAAAGGAGGAAAGTTTAACAGAATCTTTAGCAAAGGAGGAAAGTTTAGCAGAATCTTTACCAATGGCTAAATTAGATTTAGGGGAGAAAGAGTTGGACGATAATTTATCAGTAAAACCCAAGCTAGACAGTCCAACTCCTTTTCCCTCCGAAACTTTAAAAACGCCTCTAACCCCAAATTCACCCTTAAAAACAACTCAAAATATCACTCCCCCCCTTAATAAGGGGGGGCTGGGGGGGGTAGCTGCACCCGAAGCATTTGAACAACGTCTCAAAAACATCCAAATAGTTTTACACAACCAAGATAACCGGGAACACGACTTACTAGATTCCGACGACTACTATCAATTTCAAGGCGGAATGACAGTAGCAATTAGAGCATTAACCGGAAAAAATCCCCAAACCTATTTTGGCGATAACTCTATCCCCGAAAATCCCAGAGTCAGACATCTCAAAGAAGAAATTGCCAAAGTATATCGTTCCCGCGTCATCAACCCAAAATGGATTGCAGGAGTAATGCGCCACGGATATAAAGGCGCATTTGAAATGGCTGCCACAGTAGATTACTTATTTGCTTACGATGCCACCGCCAACTGCGTCGAAGATTATATGTATCAGGGAGTAGCCGAAGCCTATTTATTCGACTCCAAAGTCCAAAAATTTATCCAAGAGAAAAACCCATGGGCATTGCGGGATATGGCAGAGAGACTATTGGAAGCAAATCAGCGAAACCTATGGCAATCTGCTAGTACAGAAACATTAGAGGAATTGCGATTAATTGCACTTCAGGCAGAGGGAGTCGTAGAAGGGAAAAGTTCAGGATTTCTGCCTAAAACCTAAGCGCATATCGAAACAATCCGACAATAGCATGAAAACCTGGCATCTTGAAACCAGAGAGTGTTAATATCATGTCCGACAAATAACTTACGATATAAAACGTTCTCTTTTAAACTCTCAGCCTTGATTTTATCGTAAGTATTCAAGCGGACATGAAATAATCACAAAAATAGAGCCAGAAGTATTAATTAGGGTTGGCTGAAAAAGTCTTTTCGTGAGGATGTGGTGTGGGGTATGGTTTTTTTTGTCTGGCACAATTTTCGAGTTTCAGTGAAAAAGTGTCTGAATTTTGAGGGGTATAATACCAAATC
>DOIX01000208.1 GCA_003511885.1 Cyanobacteria bacterium UBA11153 | reverse complement strand
CTAGGGAAAGACAAAAAATGTCTCCCTTGTCCCCCTTGTCCCCCTTGTCTCCCTGCCACCAGGGCATCGGCTGTACCGCTCCCCATTCCCCATTCCCTTAATTAAAAATTCGGAGAAAACTATGCCCATTGGCGTACCCAAAGTTCCTTACCAATTACCTGGTTCAGCTTATACAGATTGGATTGATATTTACAATCGCCTTTACCGGGAACGGATCATTTTTCTGGGGAAAGATGTTGATGATGAAATCGCCAATCAGATTATCGCGGTAATGCTATATCTGGATTCGGAAGATAACAATAAAGATATTTATCTTTATATCAACTCTCCTGGCGGTTCAGTGTCATCAGGCATGGCAATTTATGATACCATGCAGCATATAAAATCTGATGTAGTAACCATTTGCGTTGGTTTAGCTGCATCTATGGGTTCTTTTCTCCTCGCTGCTGGGAAGAAAGGCAAACGAATGGCTTTACCTCATTCCCGGATTATGATTCACCAACCTTCCGGGGGGACGCGAGGACAAGCAACAGATATTGAGATTGAAGCGAAAGAAATTCTGCGAATTCGCCATCAACTTAATTCTATCTATGCCAAAAATACAGGTCAGCCTTTAGCGAAGATTGAAAAAGATATGGATCGGGACTTTTTCATGTCCGCCGAAGAAGCCAAAGAATACGGATTGATCGATCGCGTGATTGAAGAGAGATAGGAAAATCAGTGGACAATTGACAGTGGACAATGGACAATTGACAGTGGACAATGGACAATTGACAGTGGACAATGGACAATCAAGACATGACAGCAGGGTAGTCTGAATAACTATTAACTGTCAACTGTCAACTGTCAACTGTCAACTGTCAACTGTCAATTGTCAACTGCTATAAAATTCTCGATGAAGCTGGCGGATTACTATCACGTTTTGGGTTTAAATTATGGGGCTTCTGTGGCTGAAATTAAAGCTTCCTATCGGCGTTTGGCACGTAAATATCACCCAGATGTTAACAGAGAAGATAAATTAGCTCAATCCAAATTTATTGAGTTAACTGATGCTTATAAACTTTTGCTGAAGGTTGTCCAAATATCGGGCAATCCTAATCCCACTGCACCATCTCAGGCAGTAAAACCTGAACCAGAATTTAAAGTCAAAAAAGATTCACCACCTACTCCTAAAGTTACAGAGAAACCGCCATCAGTTACAGTTTATCCGCCCTTGTCAGCAATTGAACAGCAGCTTAAATGGAGTTCCTATAATCACTTACAGCAGCTTTTGAAGGAAAAGAGGTTTGCTCGCGCAATCGCACTGATGGAAGGTTTAGCACAGCGGATTCCTCAAGATCCGGAAATTCGTCAATGGCACGCTATTGCTTATCAGTGTTGGGGACGGCATTTGGTGAAGGAAAGGCAGTTGGAAAAGGCACGAATTTATTTGAAAAAGGCGTTGAAAACCGATCCTCATAATCGCTCTCTTTGGGCGGAAATTGAGATGGATTTTCAGCGGATGGAGCGGATGTTTTGAGTTGGTTGGTGGGAGGTGGGCGTTTTTTTTTACGCAAAGGGCGCAAAGAGCGCAAAGGGGTTGATGGGTATGGTTGAGAATGTTATGGTATTTGTGAATTATTATTGGTTTCTGTGTTAATAATTTGGGAGATTTGAGTGACTTGTTTGTTGTAGGTATTATCGTCTATAACTGGTTTTATTTCTGCGAGGGAGATGGGTTGGTTTAGGTTAATCCATGAGCGACATCCTCTGTATTCTGGTTGGTAGGGGATAGTTGAGGTTGAGGGTAGTTTGTAGGTACGAAGGAATAATATATAGAGTGGTTGTTTGGGTTTCCATTTGAGGCGGGTGGTGGTAAATTCTTCATTCCAGATGTGGTAGGGTAGTAGGGCGTTTAGTGTTTTTTGTTCGGTAATTTGAAAAATATTGGTAATTTTGGCAAAACTACTGATTTTTACTGTTTCTGGATGCCATCCTGATTCTACGGGTGTGACTTGATGGGCATAAGCGGGTTTTAAGAGGTTGGGTTGTTGATGTTCGTAGGTGGGGTAGAGCAAAACTGAGTCTGATGTAATTTGGAAGCGGTTATTCTCTTCGCGAATTCCTCCTTTGCGTAGGAGCATTATGGTTTTACCTTCTTCTAAAGCTTGAATGGCGACTGCCCATTCTTTTAATGCTTGGGTGCTGGTTGATTCCATAAGTCTTTTTTGAGGGGGAATGTGCAATAATTATCTTAATTCTATTACAAGTCAGATCGTATCCGGTTATATCGGTCTTGTTTGTACTAAGCACTTCAGTGCCCTAAAAGCCTGCACTTCTAATCGGTCAAGTCCTGACTACAAACCTTTGTATATTACCGATATCACTGGACATGATTTCAGATATTTTACCCTGGATCGATAACAGTGGGGTTGCTACTCCTCCCTACAACAAATAAAAAAACTGATTGTTACCTTGATGGGGAGTACCTACCCTACAAAAAACTGTCTACTGTTAGAGATTGTGAACCAACCAACTTTACTACAACGAGCGAAGCAGGGCGACGATGTTGCGATCGCGGCTGTGCTAAACTACCTTCTTAAAGATCGCAATATTACGGCAAAAGTGGCTATCAAGGGTGATTCTCTCCTAGTTTTGCTCAAATCTGTTCAATTACCACAGCAAGAATCATCAGTTGCAATTGTTGATAAGCTGATGAACCAGTTAAATGTTGAATCGATTAAAATTGTGGAGGTTTATGGCAAGCAAATAGGGCAAAAATCTACTGCTTGGAGTGAATCTCTGGATTTGATGAAGATAACTAAATCAACTAAAAAGTTGAATCGTTTTGAGAAATTAAGTGACACTGGTAAGCTGAAAACAAATGAAGAGATAGCATCATCTGTCCCTAATACTAACCGATGGCCTTTATGGTTTCCCTATCCTAGTTCTTGGATTAGGGCACTTATTTTAATTCCGATGGCATTTCCTGGGGCACGTTTAATCCTATCTGGCTTTGGCGGCATTATTCTGTCAGTTATAGGTAAAGATCTTACTTTACTTATTTTTTTTAGTTTATTTTGTATATTATTGCCAACAATTTTTATTGCTTTTATATACCACTTTTTTTGGTTTATTTGGAAAAAGAAAATAGAGACAAAAAAATTATTATGGTGGCTACCAGGAACAAAGAGTTGGCGGGAAAGTTTTTATGGCGTATTTGTTATAGGATTGTCTTTTACGATCATCCTAATTTTTGTAGCTGGCTTTGCATTTTTATTCTGTAAATTATCTCATGAAACAGGAGTGGAAGTGGCTAGGTGTGCAGGAAGTGCATTAGGAAAAGTGGCAAATGGTATGTTTTGCAGCATTGATAGATTCTTTGATTCTAATGATAGTAGTAACATCGTTAACGATCGAGATAATATTGATATTCCACTTTGGTTTGGACTTTGGTTAATTATTGCATCCTATCTTTACCAAGCCGAATACCTGATGCGCCATGATATATTTCCTAAGTTAAAGGGTGGATTGGTTAAGTATCCGTTTCTCAATAATCTGATTGGACGAAATCCTCAAAAGTTTTTCAAAAATACAGTAATTATCCTTTTAATCCCTTTGGTGGCTGTCGGAATTTATTTTGGTTCAAAGTTACCGCAACTTAATGGAGTAAATCCTTCTCTACCTGTGGCTTCTCAATCTCCATTACCAAAACCAAGCCCAATCATTGAATCTTCACCTATTCAATCTCCTTCGCCTATTTCATCACCTCAAGCTGATGTTTTCCGGGAAGCTGTTAATAAAGCAATTAGTGCAGCACAACTAACCCAATCAGCGAAATCTAAGGCCCAATGGAATCAGGTAGCGAATGAGTGGGAAAGTGCGATCGCATTTATGGAAACTGTGCCGGAGTCTAGTCCTAATTATGCTATTGCTCAAAAGAAGGCAATTGAGTATCAGGAGAATCTTGATTACGCTAAACGTGCAGCCAATTTAGCTAATTGACGCACTGCCTCTTTGGTGGCAAGGTTTATTTTTAACACAGAGGTACGCAGAGGTGAGACGGAGGTATGCAGAGGTTGTATGGAGATTTTTTGTTTTGGGCTATATATTTGTACAACCATTATTTTTAGGAAAATAAGGATAGGAGAAAGGAAGTTTATTTTAGGCTTAAAAATTGACTTTCCAGGAGCGCACGGATTCCCATTTTCTAATAATAATGCTACCACTGTCAAATGTCAAGAGGGATTTGGCAACGGATGGGTAACAGATGTACCGGATGGACTAAAAAAATTAGCCATATTTTCACTAACAGGATATAGATCCTCCAACCAGAGATTCAACTGTACCCTCTGCGTACCTCTGTGTCACCTCTGTGCCCCTCTGTGTTAAAAATAAAACCCCCTTACCCCAAAAAAAAAGTTCTTCACATAACTTAATAAATTTTCAATGGCTGAAAGTACTGTAACTTCGTAAAATTTATTGAGAATTATTTTTAATAATTTACGAGATTGCGTTGTTTCAGCGATCGTGGTAGAATAATCCAAAGGAGAGCTAATGACCATTAGCAATTTTTATGACCTATTCCGAAGCGATTTAATATTTTATAATCTGGACAGTTTCCTCTAACTTTTTCCGCAGCCATTGCCGAAAATTTAATTCGGCTTCCACTTCATCTCGTGCTGCTACTGTCAAAAATTGATATAAATCGGTTTTGTCGATGATGGGAAAAGTGGCAGAGCGATCGGTACGCCTCTAATCA
>DOIX01000247.1 GCA_003511885.1 Cyanobacteria bacterium UBA11153 | reverse complement strand
AACTGATTTAGGATTGCTATAGTGCTTAGAAATAGGGGAATAGCGCTGCGCGCTGGCGCATTTACAGTACATCAGATATGAAAATTAAAAACCATCCTCAACGAAGTAAGAATCAGGCTATGACACTATCAGTGGTTCCACCTCTGATTACTCTAACCTTTTTCCTATTATTTTCATCTTTTCCTGCTGAGGCTATCCCCTCCAAAGCAGATACTACTGCGAGAACATTTGCTGATTGGTGTTTAAATAAAGCTAATGAAAGTGTGGAGATACAACACACTATTAATGTCCTGTTGCTAAAGGCTAAAACTCAAGATTGTCATCAGGCTGACAAGTTTCTTTCAACTAGCACTAACCTCAACCTCGACTCCAATCAAATAGCAGACATCAAACCCTTATCATCTCTAGCAAGCCTGACTAAACTATCCCTCATAAAAAATCAAATAGCAGACATTAAACCCTTATCATCCCTGACTAACCTGAATGTCCTCTACCTCGGAAACAATCAAATAGCAGACATCAAACCCTTATCATCCCTGACTAACCTGAATGTCCTCTACCTCGGAAAAAATCAAATAGCAGACATTAAACCTTTATCATCCCTCACCAAGCTAACTGGAGTCTCCCTCCAAAAAAATCAAATAGCAGACATCAAACCCTTATCATCCCTCACCAAACTGACTATCCTCTTACTAGACTTTAATCAAATAGCAGATATCAAACCCTTATCACCCCTGATTAACCTGACCGGAATCTCTCTCAACAACAATCAAATAGCAGAGGTCAAACCCTTATCATCTCTGACTAATCTGACTGAACTCTGGCTCGGAAACAATCAAATAGCAGATATCAAACCCTTATCATCTCTGACTAATCTGACTGGACTCTGGCTCTTTAGCAATCAAATAACAGACATCAAACCCTTATCATCCCTCACCAACCTAACTTTACTCTCCCTCAACAACAACCAAATAGTAGACATAAAACCCTTATCATCCCTCACCAACCTAACTTTCCTCGCCCTCGGCTCCAATCAAATAGCAGAGATCAAACCCTTATCATCCCTGACTAATCTGAATTTCCTTTATCTCGCAAACAATCAAATAGCGGACATAAAACCCTTATCATCCCTGACTAATCTGAATGACCTCTCCCTCGCAAATAATCAAATAGCAGACATCAAACCTTTATCCTCCCTAACTAACCTGACAGCCCTCCACCTCGACTCCAATCAAATAGCAGATATCAAAGCCTTATCATCCCTCACCAAGCTGACTCAACTTTCCCTGGGAAACAATCAAATAGCAGACATTAAACCCTTATCATCTCTCACTAAACTGACAGCCCTCTGGCTTTATAACAATCAAATGATCGTCGATAAAACTTGCCCTGTCAAACCTGAATCTATCTGTAGTTTCCTACCACCTGAAGGTGACTAAACTCCCATTAACAATTCTCCCTAACGCAACACCGCCGACAAAGCTACGACTGCTTCCGGAAACCGACTCTTCAAAGCAGGTAAAACCGGACAAGGTTTCTTCACTTGTAAATTATCCGATTCCTTCCCACTAAAAGTATTCCACCGAAATGGTCCCCTCTCTGCTCCTGACATCCATAATAAACGTTTTGCCCTAGTCATCGCTACATATAATAATCTATATTCTTCCGCAGTTTTTAATTGTGCTGCTTGTTCCCACGCATCCATGGGCATGGGTAAAGGTTGTTTGTGCAAACTGGCTCGAATTTGCGCTCTCGCTACTTCTGCTAAAGTAAAATCGCCTAAAAATTGAGCCGCTGTGGGAACCCATGGATTGCCAGGAATGGTATCTTCATGGAGGAAAGGCAAAAAGACATAATCCCAATCTAATCCCTTAGCTTTGTGCATGGTAATTATTGTTAATTGATTGCCACGCAAATAGCGAGAATCAGCGTCTTCTGTTTCTACAGGTTCAAAACGTTCCGAATTAACAATTTCTTGCAAAACGCTGATGGTAGAATTCATCGCCATATTTCCTTGGGTTTGTTTAGCGACTCTTTCTCCTAATTTATCGACTGTGGCTAATTCTGATTGATCGTATTTTAAGGTTAAGCCTAAGAAGGAAATTAGATGATAGTGGGGTAATTCTATTTTCGCTTTCAATAAACTGCGACAATATTGGGCTGCTTGACGGATGTATGGAGTTTGGGGCGGATCTAAAGGACCTGGATAGAGAAATTGTTCGGGATAAGTAGCCAGGGCGTTAAGATCTTGGGTGGGAATTAATTGACGTTTGACTAATACTTCTAAGGCAGTTTTTAAATAATCTGGAGAATGAGGACGATCCAAAAATTGCAATAGTGCGAGAATTTCTCCAGGGACATGAGAATGGCGATCGCTACTTCCCACATCATATACTTTAATCCCATACTGCCGTCTCAGAAATTCCAATTTTTGAGCAATAAATGTCCCCTGTCTATTTTCCCGCACTAATACGGCAGCACTATGTTCTGGATTTTCCGTCAATAACTCAATTACTCGTTCCCCAATTAATTCTACTGTCTGATAAATATCTTTAGGATTATAAATTTCTAACCCTTTACCTGTTGGTTGAGGATTAGCATCCTTTTGCGGATCGTTACTATCAACCGGACGAATAAATTGCTGACGAAAAGCTCCTCCCTGTGGATATGTACGATTCACCCAATCCAAAACAAAATTAGCCGCATTAATAATACTAACAGTACTCCTACCCGCCCGATCCATCGTAGCCAACCCGCTCGTAGTAGGCGCTTCAGCGCCACTCCCTCCTCCACACTCCTCACAAAACCAATTAAAATAAATCGGATCCGCAGGAGTAAAAGTAGAATTAATCGCCTGATTCGGATCCCCCACTCGAATTAAATTAAGAGGCAAATCCGGATTTTCCGCATCCGCCGCCAAAGTTTCCAACAGATGAAATTGTAAAGGCGTAGAATCTTGAGCCTCATCCTCAAATACGGCAAAAAATTGCTTCTGCCATTGAGTACGAATAGTATCATTTTCTAACACCCGCAGGGCAGCCAAAATCATATCATCGTAATCGATAAAATTTCGCGCTTTCATCACCACCTGATATTGCTCGTATAATCCCGCCGCTACAGCTAAAATATCATAATGTTCGTTTACTTCTTGGCTGATT
The DNA here is from genome assembly GCA_003511885.1 of Cyanobacteria bacterium UBA11153. Taxonomy (GTDB): domain Bacteria; phylum Cyanobacteriota; class Cyanobacteriia; order Cyanobacteriales; family Coleofasciculaceae; genus Limnofasciculus. The sequence continues at coordinate 1,379 of DOIX01000247.1, read as the reverse complement.
CTCCACAAATCCTCTGGCAATAATCCAGAACTTTTAGCTTCATGAATTACTGTATAAGCAAGAGTTGGTAATACTTCTGTCCGCAAAACCGATTGTCGCCGCAATCTTTCCGTTTCTTCCCCATCAAAACTGTGCCCCTCCAATAAAATAGAATAGCGCCGAGGATGATTAGCAATCCATTGTTCCACACAAGCCTTAATTATTCTATGGCCAGAATTAGGCATTACCAGTGTAGAATTATCTAAATCTAAACCAGATAAATCCCGATGACGACCAGCAATATTCAAAGCTAAACCATGTAAAGTATAAACTACAAAACCAGTTTGGGGTAGAGACAGATCTTCCTGCAAAAACTTGCGAATTTTACCTCGAATACTTGCTGCTGCGGAACGAGTAAAAGTAACAACAGCGAGTTGGCGTTTGCTATGGAGTCGATAACGCGCGATCGCAATTGCTGCCGCTACAGCCATTCCTGTTGATTTCCCAGCACCAGGTACAGCGGAAACTGCTAATTTGCCGCCCCGCCAGTCTGCCATACTTTGCTGCCCCAATCGCAAAGTGTTCCGGAGGCGTTGGATTCCTTCCTCCCGCAAATTTGCTAGGGATACTTCTAGGGAGTTGGCTTGATTACTGAGATTTGGATCTAAATCGTCTGGCATTTTTGTTAGTTAGATGATGGATCATTATTATGATATATAATTTTTGGTCTGTTGCGATTAGTATGGGAGATTTTTTTTAACGCAAAGGGCGCAAAGGTTTAGTCTTTATATGAGGAGATCGAGTATTTTTTGAAGAAACTGCGTAGTAATGAGGATAACTGCAAGTAAATCAAAAATGCTTTGTTATCTGGGATACTTCTACACAGACACATCCCCAGACTCTTCATTTTACATTGTTCAAGAACTTGCGCCAGGGAAATCTTTAGCTACTCTGGTGCAAAATGGTTGGCATACTACTGAAGAAAAAATTCGAGGAATCGCCATTCAGATTTTTAAAATTCTCATTTATTTGCACGAGCTAAAACCACCCGTTATTCACCGAGATATCAAACCTTATAATATTATTTTAGGTGAAGATTGGCAAGTATTTTTGGTTGATTTTGGTACGGTACAAAATATTTATCATAGTACATTTGTATGGAAAATATATTGTACTGGAGTTGTCTAATAAGTACAAATATTGTCTTCTTGATCATTTTTTGACTCAGCCAGAGAAAGAGTGGCTACTTTGGGAGATAAGGACTTTTGTTGAAAAAACGCAGCAGCCTTCTATTTCTGGAGTCGGTTCCTTGGTAGAATCATCAACTAGAGGTAATTAATTTATAAATATAGTAATAGACAAGGCAGTTAAGGCATTAATAGTGAGGGAAGGGTGAAGCA
>DOIX01000274.1:31071-31589 GCA_003511885.1 Cyanobacteria bacterium UBA11153 | reverse complement strand
TTGTCTCCCTTGTCTCCCTTCCCTATTCCCTATTCTCCCCCGAAGACGTGTAGCGAAAAGTAGCAATCAGCAAACAAATAATCCCACAATTAATAAAAACATCTGCTAGATTGAATACCGGAAAGCGAATTAAGCGGAAATCAAGAAAATCCACCACATGCCCTGTAGCAAATCTGTCAATTCCATTCCCCATTGCACCACCTAAAATGAAACCATAACCTAATTGTTCAAACCGTTTTAAACTTGGAGCAAAGATAGCTAAAGCAATTAAACCAAGACTCACCAGCAGGGATAACCAACGCAACCAAAATCCTCCCTGAAACAGACTAAAAGCTGCACCTGTATTCGTCACGTATGTGAAGTGAAATATACCTGGTAATAAAGGAAAAGTTTCAGTTATGGTAAAGTTCTTGACAATCCAATATTTAGTTAATCGATCTAAAATAAGACTGATAATAGCAGCAAACCAGAATAATTGATTTTTTATAGGCATGATTGTTGATTGTTGGTTGTTTGTT
>DOIX01000274.1:30586-30860 GCA_003511885.1 Cyanobacteria bacterium UBA11153 | reverse complement strand
GTTGTTTGTTGTTGGTTCTTGATTATTGGAGAAACAAATAAGAATTGTCACCTAGGTTTATTATCGTCTATTAACCAATAACTAATAATCAATAACCAACCACTAATAAAAGAGTACTTGTCGCAAACCAAAGGCCACAACAGTTACAGCACAGACTACCACAAGTTGACCAGGAAAAGGATAAATAGAATATTTCAGGATTGCCTCAATTAAAGACAAACTCCCCAGACTTGCCCAGTTGAAAATCAGGTGGAAAACTAGCAAATAAGCTAGA
>DOIX01000274.1:22795-30395 GCA_003511885.1 Cyanobacteria bacterium UBA11153 | reverse complement strand
ACCGCCTTGGTCAAATACAGGGAAAACTAGCAAATAAGCTAGACCATATATATGAACGGTGAAAAGACCGCAGATGCAGCTAAATGCTAGGGATTCTAATCGCGGTGGCATCCGAAAAGACAGAAAACCACAAACCCACGCACCTGCAATAAAACCCAGAAGGTAACCGAAGCTAGGTTCCTTCAAATAGCCTAAACCACCGCCTTGGTCAAATACAGGGAGGTTTAAGCCAATGACAATATAGGCTATTTGAGAAAGCGCACCTGCATTTTTACCGCCTAAACAACCAGCCAGTAGTACAGCCCCGATTTGACAGGTTACGCCCAGTGATACCGTTTGGAGGCCGTGAGTGAACCAATCCCAAGGGGGGTTAGTCACGAATGCTTCCAGGAAAGTTCCCCCGATTGTCAGGAGTAAACCGATTAACGCCCATATCAATTCATTCGGAGCAGACACGTTTATGGCAAATATCTCAAATTTTCCATTCTATACCCGATCGGTGTTATGTTTTGCGATCGCCAATCGAGAGTTTTGAGGCATGATTTTTGATTTATATGGTATCCCAGCGACCTGGTAGCATACAGTTTTTCCAGGGGCACGAAACCGCGACACCCCTTATCCCTTTTACAACAAATTATCTTCAAAACTCACTGCTTCTAAATGTATGGATAGATCCACCCCCAATCCCCAGCCCCTAGTCCCGAGCCAATAGCCCCGAAGCCCCAATCCCTTTATCAACTTTTTATTAATGCCTGGTAATTGTACTACAATTTTTACAAAAATCTTGAGCTTGAAAATACTTTAATTAGCAAATTAATATTTCCTTAACCTAAGCTTAATCAGTTCCTTAACCTTGGCTTTACACTGAGGCGGTAAAGTGCTGTTACGTGAACCATAACAAAGACTCGAAGAACTCCCATGTTGTCTCAAAAGACTCGTTTAATATCCCTGGTATCTCTAATCGCTCTAGTGGTGGGACTGGGGGCTTGTGGTGGTGGAAATCAACCCTCTGGGGAAGCGGGTGGCAGTCCCGGCGCTGAAGGTTCTACATCAGGCGCAGGTGGCTTGTCTGGTGAAGTGAAGGTCGATGGCTCAAGTACAGTGTTTCCCATTTCTGAGGCTATGGCGGAAGAGTTTCAGAAAGCTAATTCTGGCGTGAGGGTAACTGTTGGTTCATCGGGTACGGGGGGTGGTTTCAAGAAATTCTGCAATGGTGAAACTGATATCTCTAATGCCTCTCGCCCAATTAAGCCGGAAGAGACGGAACTTTGTGCTAAGGGTAAGGTTGAGTATATTGAATTGCCGATTTCTTTTGATGGTATCTCTGTCGTAGTCAACAAGGACAGTAAAATAGAGTGTCTCAAAGTTGAAGAACTCAAAAAGATGTGGGAACCTGCCGCTCAGGGTAAAATTAAGAAGTGGAATCAGGTGAATCCTCAGTTCCCAAATCAAGACTTGACTCTTTACGGTGCTGGTACTGACTCCGGTACTTATGACTTCTTCACTAAAGCTGTTGTAGGTGAGGAAGGGAAAAGTAGAGGCGACTACACGGCTAGTGAAGATGATAATACTTTAGTTCAGGGTGTCGCTAACGATAAAAACGGATTAGGGTTTTTTGGCTTTGCCTATTACCAAAATAACCAAGATAAGTTAAAGTTAGTGGCAATTGATGCGGGTAAGGGTTGTATTAAGCCTACTGAAGCTACTATTAATGATGGTACTTATCAGCCTCTATCTCGTCCAGAATTCTTTTATGTGAAGAAGGAAGCTGCATCTCGTCCAGAAGTTAAAGCTTTTGTTGAGTTTCAACTTAATACGGCTAACAAGAAACTGATCTCGGAAGTGGGTTATGTCCCTCTCCCTGACGATCTGATTGCTCAAGTCCAGAAGCGATTCCAATCCGGGAAAGTGGGTTCAATCTTTGAAGGGAAAGGTTCTCAAGTTGGTGTAACTCTCAAAGATTTATTAAGTAAAGAAAAATAGGTTTAATAGTTTTGAGTTTTGGTTTTTTTATAGCGATATACCCTGGAATATTGGTCGCCAAAAATTGGCAGTATTAATTAATTGCTCTAGCGATCAATCGCTAGAGCGTAGCGTCTGTAAATAAACCAGTGGATATGTCTATAATTAATATCAAATCCGGTGATGTCGTGAGGGGGAAGTAGTAAGAAGTAACCGTGCCTCAAAATCTTATAATATCAAGCCCGGTTGGTTCTGACAACGAAACTATTTAGACATTAGACAAGTGCAATCCTACCGGATAGGATATCAAAACTCAAAACTGAAAACATTAAAACTCAAAAGGGACTTACTGCCGCTACCCTAAGCAAACTCAAAACTCCCAATTACTTCCGAATCTGTAGTGAATGACTTACAATCAAACGATTTATTTCGCCCTAACCGCCAAACAGCAAAGCGTGTCGAGTTTGCCGTTAAATCGATTTTTACCTTATTTGCCCTGATTTCAGTGGCAACAACGATGGGGATTGTCTTGACGCTGATATTTGAAGCGGTGGAGTTTTTTAAGGAAGTGCCAATCTGGCGATTTTTAACTGAATTAGAATGGACACCGCTTTTTGCTAACCCGAAGTTTGGCATATTGACACTGATTAGTGCCACATTCCTCACTTCCGCGATCGCAATTTCGGTGGCTTTGCCTATCGGTTTATTATCTGCTATCTGTTTGAGCGAATACGCATCGCCCAGAATCCGCAGTTTCCTCAAGCCTGCAATCGAAATTCTGGCGGGAGTGCCTAGTGTCGTCTTTGGTTATTTTGCCCTTTTACTAGTTACTCCGGCTCTCCAGACAATTATCCCTGGTTTGCAAGGTTTTAATGCTTTGAGTGGTGGATTAGTTTTGGGTGTATCGATTATTCCTTTGGTTGCTTCTTTGAGTGAAGATGCTATCTATGCGGTACCCCGCAGTCTGCGGGAAGGTGCTTATGCTTTAGGTGCGACCAAACGCGAGGTGATTATTGGCGTTGTATTGCCAGCGGCTTTATCAGGGATTGTGGCATCCTTTATTTTAGCAATTTCCCGCGCAGTTGGGGAAACAATGATCGTAGCAATCGCCGCAGGGCAAAATCCTCGTTTGGCTCTCAATCCTCTTGTTCCCATCCAGACAATGACTGCTTATATTGTTCAGGTGAGTTTGGGAGATACACCCGCTGGCTCATTGGCATACAAAACTATTTTTGCAGTGGGGATGACTTTGTTTTTAATGACATTAGTTTTAAATGTCTTTAGCTTTTGGTTTGTTCGTCGTTTTCGGGAGAAGTATGAGTAATGGCACAAGAGATAAAAGTCAAAAAAGAGGAATCCCATGGGGTATTTAAGCCAGCTCTACTCAAGCGCTATAGTTTAGATAAAGTATTTGCGATCGCAACTTGGGTGGCGACATTCTTTGGCTTGGTAATCTTAGCTATTTTACTCATTGATGTCTTTAGCGATGGACTTCCTCGCTTAAATTGGTCATTTATCACTTCCTTTCCCTCCCGTCGTCCCTCAGCAGCAGGGATTTTATCCCCCTTAGTCGGTAGTATCTGGCTACTCTTAACCGTTGCCATTATTGCTTTTCCTCTGGGAGTAGGGGCAGGGATTTTTTTGGAAGAATACGCTAAGGATAATTGGTTGACCCAGATTATTGAAATTAACATTGCTAATCTCGCTGCTGTGCCTTCGATTATTTATGGCTTGCTAGGTTTGCAAATCTTTGTCCGGTGGCTGGAACCAATTACTCAAGGACGGAGTATTCTCACAGGAGCATTAACCCTAACTCTATTAATTTTACCCGTAATTATCATTTCAACTCGCGAAGCCCTGCGGGCAATCCCCGATAGTTTACGGCAAGCCGGTTTTGCTCTCGGTGCAACCCGATGGCAAGTCATCAGCCAACAGATTTTTCCTTTGGCCTTACCAGCAATTCTGACGGGAACCATCTTAGCTCTATCACGAGCCATTGGCGAAACCGCTTCCCTAATTACCATTGGGGCATTGACCTACATCGCTTTTCTCCCAGAGCTTTCCCTCAAAGGCTTGCAAAGTCCCTTTACTGCTTTACCGATTCAGATTTTTAACTGGGTTTCCCGTCCCCAAGAGGCTTTCCAAACTAATGCCGCCGCTGGTATTATTGTCTTGATGATGGTGTTATTACTGATGAATAGCACCGCTATTCTCTTACGCAATAAGTTTCAGAGCAAGCGATAAAGGCTCGCCACCTCTTGAAGCTCAAATATCTGAGTTTGAGCCGATATAGCAACCGTCAGGGCGGTTAAAACATTCTCAAGTCCTCAAGCCCTTAATTTGACAGCATTCTTCCCCAGTCCCCAGTCCCTACCCCCTAGTCCCTTGCTATAAAACCCAAAAAGTCAATCAAGATTTCATGAAACTACTCCAGCTTGGTAGAAAAAAAGATAGAATTAACAATAGGCAAAAAGCAGAGCCAACAAGCCTTACAGCTTTATGCTTTCTGTCTATTGTCTTCTGCCTGATTACCCTACCATCTTGCAGCAGTACCAAAACGCTATCAGTATCTCCTTCTGGAGAAGTTGCCAGTGGCAATCCCAACGAAAAATCCTCTCTTGAAAAACCCGCCACCAACTCTGGTTTGTCGGGAGAAGTCAAAATAGATGGGTCTAGCAGCTTGTTTATCCTTTCTGAAATAATAGGAGAAGCATTTCATAAAGCTAATTCAGGCGTAAAGGTGACTCTCAATTCTTCCAATACAACGGAAGGATTTAAAAAATTATGTGCCGGAGAAATAGATATCTCTAACGCCTCCCGTCCCATTAAACCAGAAGAGATTGAACTTTGTAAAAAAAACAACATTGAATTTATTGAACTACCAGTTTCTGCTGATGGGATTGTAGTGGCTATCAATTCCCAAAACAAAGCAGTTGCCCCTAATCCTCAAGCAAAGACTGTTGCAGTTAACCCCCAAGACAAGACTGTTGTTACTGCCCCGCAAAACACGGCTGTGGAATGTCTCAAATTAGAAGAACTAAAAAAAATTTGGGACTCTTCATCTGAGGGCAATATTAAAACATGGGATCGAATTAACCCTAAATTTACCAAGCAACCAATAACACTGTTTGCTCCCGACAAAGATTCCGGTACATACAGCTTCTTCTCCAAAGCAATCCTAGGGGGAGAAGGTAAAATCCGGACTGATTATACTTCAAGCCAAGATGATAACGTTTTGGTACTAAATGTTGCTGCCAATCAAAATGCCATGGGATTTTTCAGTTATCCTTACTACGAAACTAATAAAGATAAGTTAAAGGCAGTTGGTATTGATAGTGGTAAAGGCTGCGTCAAACCTAGCCCAGATACTATTAATGATGGCACTTATCAGCCCTTATCTCGTCCAGAATTTATCTATGTTCAGAAAGAATCAGTCTCTCGCCCAGAAGTGAAAGGATTTGTTGAATTTATACTAACTAGAAATTCTCAGAAATTTTTCCTGGAATTTGGTTACATCCCTCTCCCCGAAGAATTAACAAAGGAAGCTCAACAACGCTTTGCTGAAGGAAAAGTGGGTTCAATTTTTCAAAGCAAGGAATCTCAATTAGGTGTAAATATTAAAAATTTAAAGACAAAAGAAAAGAAGCATGAATAAGATAATTAAATTCATTGAATTGAGAAATAAGCTTGATGATATAGCTAGTCCAGTGCAGCAGAAGTTTCTCACCAGTTTCATTGATACTGGTATTTTCTCCCCTCCCCCCTGCTCGCAAATGACGGGTTATTTCTGCCCACCTGCACTAGGGACTAGGGGCACTCTGGCTAGGGGTTAGGGGAAGAAAGCAGTAGAATCAAGGGCTTAAGCAATTCACACGCAATTGAGAGTGTCTTAACCACCTTGGCGACTGCGATAAATCAAATCTCACGATTGGTCTTAATCTCTCTGGAGAGAATAGATAAAGTAAAGTGGGTGTTTCTCAATTACATTGATGGTACAATTCACAATCCTTTATCAATTTGGAGTCAGGATTAAATTTAAATAAAATTGAAAATTTTTTGTCTGCTTCTGCTCTGTTAATCTAAAATAAAGAAAATAGGAGTAAATTAAATCTATGAATCGCGAATCAACCATCGAGAACAAATTTTCTCATAAAGGGATGAATGAACCTGTCTTAACGGCAGAAAAAACTTCAATATACTACGGAACATTTCTCGCAGTTAAAGATGTTTTTTTAGATATTTACAAAAACAAGATTACCGCTTTTATTGGTCCTTCTGGTTGTGGAAAAAGTACATTACTCCGATGCTTCAACCGTTTAAACGATTTAATTCCTGGCGCTAGGGTAGAAGGAAGAATTTCCTTCCATGGCGAAAATCTCTACGATCCTAAATTCAACAAAAATATCGAAGAAGTGCGCCGCCGCATCGGGATGGTTTTCCAAAAACCCAACCCTTTCCCCAAATCTATTTATGAAAATATAGCTTTCGGTGCAAGGATTAACGGCTATCGGGGTAACATGGATGAATTAGTAGAACGAAGTCTTCAACAAGCCGCCCTGTGGGATGAAGTAAAAGATAAATTAAAACAAAGTGGATTATCCTTATCCGGAGGACAACAACAGCGTTTATGTATTGCTCGTGCTTTAGCAATTCAACCTGAAGTTTTATTAATGGATGAACCTTGTTCCGCACTCGATCCCATATCAACCCTGAAAGTTGAAGAATTAATGCACCAACTTAAGGAGCATTACACCATTGTCATCGTTACTCATAATATGCAGCAAGCCACGCGGGTAGCCGATATGACAGCATTTTTTAATGCCCAAGCTACAGAAAAAGGTGGCAAGCAAGGGTATTTAGTAGAATTCGATCAAACTGAAGTCATCTTCCAAAATCCTAAAGCTGAAGCGACTCGCGATTATGTTAGTGGCAGGTTTGGTTGATCTTTGTCTTCTTTGGCAAATTTCTCCCGGTTTCACTGGGCCAACTCCAAGCTTCTCTCACGTAAACCTCATGGGAGATTGGAAGCTCTGTCTCTTTAGAGCAGGGAGGAAAATCGACTCAGGCAGTTTTAACTGCCGTCAATATTTTCTTCTATTAGTTTACCAACAAACTCTCTTAGCCTTTCTTGCCAGTCAGGAACGGCTTTTAATTTGTCTTTAACTAATTTCTGGAGATGTCTTTTCCCGACACGCCCTAGCCCCTACCAAGTGTACCCCTAGCTGTAACATAATTTAACAAAGAAAGTTGCTTAACATAAGTTAATTTTTCGGAAAACGCCTGAAAGTGCTTTAAATACGTTGATAGGTATTAAAAATAATTCTCGATAATTTACGAGATTGCGTCGTTTCAGCGATTATGCTATAATAATCCAAAGGGCTTTTACTAACCTTTTGTCAATTTTATCGGCTATTGTAAGTCAATTCAAGCCAATGTAAATTTCCTCAAGCAAATTTTAAGGGTCTACCGTACTTAGTGTGCCAAAATATTAGTTTAAGTAATCAAAAAGCTAATTAGGCGTTAACCCACTAAAAAAAGGCTATTTTTGACTGAAAAATTGCTCACAATTCTTACCTGACAAAGGTTTCAATAATTTTTTGTTATAAATTAGCACGCTAAGTAGGGCTTGCTGTATAAG
>DOIX01000274.1:0-22586 GCA_003511885.1 Cyanobacteria bacterium UBA11153 | reverse complement strand
AAGTCATTAACCTTGACAACAATTAGCTTCAAGTGCTGTCTTGAGTTGGGAAAAGTACCAGGAATAACCTGAGTTCAGTGTTAGGAGTTCGGTGTTAGGAGTTAAAATTTAAGACTAATTCCCAACTTTTAAGTGTCCCCGTATCCATCGGTGCAGCATCCACTACTTGCAACTGCCATAATCCGGCTGTTGCTTGATTTAATAGTTGTTGGAGAAGGGGTGTTGTGGCTATTGTGTAGGTTTGTTGGAGTTGGGTTTGGCAACCGAGGGTGCGATTTTGGAGAAGTATGGTTTGACCAGTGGGTGAATTTAATTTTACTTCTAAATCGCCTAAGAATTCGTGTTCGATATTGACTGTTACCTGAATATCTTTTAATGAAGCGGATTCGGTGATTTTAATGGTGCTAGTAATCCCAAGGGGATTATCATCAGGAATGGCAAGACTTTTATCATTACTTCCTTTAATAATTCCTGTGGATTGGCCAATTTGTTGCGTTTTCTTTTGCTGGGCTGCTTGTACGGCTTTAAAAGCATTTACTTTACCATAACCAAACCATTGGGAATAACCATTGGTATCATAAGTCCCCAATCTCATCCCTAGTTGCAGATCCGGATCTCGATCGATTATCTTATCTGCTGTATCTTCGATAATTCTCTTAACTTCTCGAGCAGTAAGAGCCGGATTTGCCGAAAGAATGAGGGCGGCAACTCCGGCTACGACAGGGCAAGCACTAGATGTCCCACCAAATTCGCTAACAAAGTCCCCAGGTTCGTACCCTAATTCCCCTAAAATATCAGTACTGAAAATTCCTAATCCTGGGGTATCTTCAGTAACATTGGGTGCGGTACTGATATAGCCAGTTTGTTCAAACCATATCCCCGGTGGGGCATTATTACTGGGTGCAGCAACAGAAATATTTGTGCCCCAATTACTATAGGCGGATTTCTTGCCTAAACTGGTACAAGCAGAAACAGTAATGACATCAGGATGTACAGTAAATCCTCCTAACCAATTTGTCGGTCCTCGCAGTAAATTACTAGGCCAATTCCGCTCAAATACAGTACCATTAACGGGACGATTAGCATTACCAGCCGCAAAGACAACAACACAACCTTTCCCCTTCCTGCCTTCTGTTGCCGCACGAGTAATTGCCGCTCGCTGTCTAAGAGACAGGGGAAAATAAACTGCTGCTGCACCCCAACTGCAAGAAATTACACTAGCGTTATTTTCAATAGCCCAATCAAATAATTCTTCGATGCTATCATCATCCAACATTCCTGTTGTCCGGATCGGCATTAAGGAGCAACCAGGTGCAACGCCAACTATGCCATTCCCGTTTTCTTCGGCTATGGCTATCCCGGCGCAAGCTGTACCGTGACTTTCTTCGTAGTTATCTGGTAGAGGTAAGAAATCGTTATCTTTAAAATCTCTAGGGGCAACTATTTTCCCTTTGCCCTGAAAATCTGGGTGATTTAAGTCTATGGCATCGTCCGCGATCGCAACTACTATGGATCTATTCCCTCTGGTGATATCCCAGGCTTTCTCTATTTCAATATGAGATCCTGCAGCTAGCATTGTCCCTCCGCTATGGTTGAGATACCATTGTTGCCGATAAAATTTATCCTTGGGACGGTAGCTTGGCTGTTTGGCTATGATAATTTCGGGATCTGCTGTTAATACTTCGTTTCTCCCGATCAGTCGGTTGGCAATTTTGATCGGATTTTCTGTTGCGGTTTGGGTCAGTCTGAAGATGTAGGTCCGGGGAATCCCCATCACTGGTTTTATTTGTTCTATGCCAAATTCTGTCGCGATCGCGACAATGGTTTCTGGGCTGGTTTGGAGGCTAAATTGGATTGTTATTCGATCTTTTAGGTAAACTAATGTCCCTGGATTGTCTTTGAGTTGGTAAACGTGACTGGCTTTGATTCCATCTTCTCTTTCCCTTATCGCTGCCATTACTCTGTCTCTCTCTGGCGGGGCAACGGTGAATTCCGCTATTTGAGTGCTGGATGTGACGATATTGCGATCGCTCTCTCCTCTTGATGTCAGTAAGTTACCTACTTCTGCCACTACTTCTAGTGCGGCTGATGATACTGTGAAGCGATCGCTAATTTTCAGTAGCATCATTTCTTCTCCTCCCCTTTGCAGGATTATACCTACGCTGGTTTCTGGGATGGTGCTTTGTTCTTCTCTATCTTCTGCCATGGTCATCTCTTCCCCAAAAGCTCGATTTACTTTGATATAGCAACCGCTAGGGCGGTTAAGATATTCTCAATTCCTCTCCTCTCCTCCAATCTTTGATTTTACAGCTTGGATGGGCAGGAGCTTAAACCCAAATATATATTTCTCAAAAAAACTGAAAAAAACCAAAATCCTGCTTTGGGGTCTTGCGCTACAGAATTTTTTTTGTTAAAATTAGATAATGGAAATCTGTTCGAAATTTTGGTGAGTGCCACCATTTCCATTATTACATAATACCATAACCAAGTCAAAAAAAACCAGAGACATCACAAAATCCCCCTCTTTATCGCAACCACCACATCGGGATTGGGCGAACCAACATCATAAATAGGGCTTGCTGAATAAGTGCTATGGTGAGGGTAGGTCTTCCTGAAGCAATATACAATTTGACTTTGCAGTAGCTTATTAGTCCCGAACTGACTGAAAAGATCTAATAATGAGGAGTTTTAGGGTCTTGCGCTACAGATTTTTTTTTGTTAAAATTAGATAATGGAAATCTGTGCGAAATTTTGGTGAGTGCCACCATTTCCATTATTACATAATACCATAGCCAAGTCAAAAAAAACCGGGGATACCAAAAAAATCCGCCTCTTTATGTTATCTTGGTCAATACCCTAGCCCCAAATGCTTCATGGTTTCTGTCCGCAAAAAAAATCCGCTAGGCATTAGCAGCCTAATTACCCTACCCATCAGCGCAGCCTTGGCATTGATGCCACCTGCGATAGCTGGCACTGCTGCAAAGCAGATCGCACAAAATGCCGATCCCATCTTGCCATCAGATAGCAGCGGGACACCCTTAGACTTGACCGATCCTAACAACCTGCGACCGTTAACTCAAGGGGCTAGTATCCTGAGTTTACAAAGCGGGCAGCGTTTGACGACAGAAGCTCGTCAGGCTATCGAGACACAAGACTACACCACAGCCACACAAAAACTCCAACAAGCACGTCAAATTTTCAACCAACTATCAAACTTCTACCAACAACTCTCCGGGAGTTTTTCCGGCATCGACAATCGGATTTACGATTCCCTGCGAAAAAAAGCACTAGATACAGCAGAATTGAGAGATCGAGCCACTTATGAGCTTGCTGTCGTACACAAAGCCCAAAACCAGCCAGAATTAGCCGTACCGCTACTCGTACAAATCATTAAATCTCAGAATCCCACCCGCGAACTTGGCAAGACAGCATATCAAGAGTTGGTAACAATAGGCTTTATCGATAATGGTTTACAAGATGGACAGCGTTTGATGAACGAGGCAACCCAAGCTGTAGACAATCAGAATTATGAGTTAGCAGCCCAAAAACTGCAGCAAGCGCGTCAGATTTTCAACCTATCATCAAATTTCTATCAGCAACTAGCCTCTAGTTTTTCCGGTATCGATAACCAGATTTTTGATACTCAACGGCAAAAAGCCGTAGAAAATGGTGAAATGCGGGACAAAGCAACCTATCAGCTAGCACTAGTCCATCGAGCCCAAAATCAGCCTGAATTGTCTGTACCGCTACTAATTCAGATTATTCGTTCTCAGAATCCCACCAGCGAGCTTGGGAAGAAAGCCTATCAACAGTTATTTGAGATTGGCTTTGTCGATTCTCCTTATGCTGGATTATAAAGGAAAAGCGACTTGCTAGAATACAGATTTGGTGGGGAACCGAAAGTGTGACGAATATTACCATTACACCAAGAAATTATCTTCACACACTCGCGCCAACCCAACTCTGTACCTAATCGAATCGCTTTCCGATTAGAGGAGGGAATCTCCCTACCTCTTCTACATCTAAGAAGATTCAAGTTAGATGTGACACCATAAGCAAAATTGAAGAGGATTGGCAATTCTTATGATTACGCTAGAAGAAGTCAAATCAATGATCCAGAAAGAGATACCCGATGCTGAGGTACAAGTGCAGGATTTAACTGGCACTGGCGATCACCTCCAAGCAATTGTTGTATCATCTCAGTTTGAAGGGAAAAGTTTGGTGAAACAGCATCAGCTTGTTTTCGCCGCACTGAAACAGCCGATGGCAAGTGAAGAGATTCATGCCCTAGCGCTGAAAACCTACACGCCTGAAGCATGGCAAGCTGCAATTCAGACAGCTTGAGAGGATGATAAGAGAGCGCTAAACTAAAGCTATCGGAAACTTGAAGAGGAATTGCATCAAAACTATGACACCAGAAATCAAACAACGGATTGAGACATTAATTAAAGAAAACAAAATTTTGGTTTTCATGAAGGGAACAAAACTCATGCCCCAATGTGGATTTTCCAATAATGTAGTTCAGATTCTGAATACCTTGGGTGTCTCTTACGAAACCTTTGACATATTGAACGATTACGAAATACGTCAAGGGATTAAAGAATATTCTAATTGGCCGACAATTCCCCAAGTCTATATTGACGGAGAGTTTATTGGTGGCTCTGATGTTATGATCGAACTCTATCAAAATGGACAATTACAGGAAAAGGTGGAAGTAGCACTCGCTTCCTAAATTGGACAATCAATCTTTGATGATTTTAGTCCGCTGTCGCGGACTTTTTTGCTCCTAATTGCCAAATATTGCGATTTCGAGCCACTGACTTTCCAGGGGAGGATTGGGGTGAAAATATCGGAATAGTACCAAGTTGTATTGAGAGATAGCAGATTCATTGGTCTGAGCGTCAGGAGCCTCCCTCCTCCCCTGTAACTTTGACATGAAAAGTGAGAAACATCCCCGTGAGTGGGAACTGAAGAGCCAAATGTGAAAAGCCCTCTTAACCCAATCGAGCAAATCAGGATATTAAGGGAGTGATGTCTTAAGAATCCCCTCCTCTCGATCCAGGGGATTGTCAGGAGTAGTAGTCAACTTCAGTTTGGGGTAAGGGAATGGCTTCAAAGTTAGAAGGATCGCGCAGGTAGCGGTTTGCTTCTGCCTCTAAACGGTGGATGTGATAGGCTTCGAGGATTTTACTGTGTCTGAGTGCATCAAGATAACCATCAAGATAGAGTCGCAGCTCATCAAAACGATAACCCCGATTCCACAGAAAAACCAAAGCATCGGTAATCTGTTGGTAGTAGCGTATGGTTTGAGTATCTTGGAGCATGGTTTAAAGCAATTTTGAGTATCTGATTCTAAGTGGTGAGTTGACATTTGTCAATTATTTAAACTAACAACCTATCAGCCCCACTAAGTCGCTCACTACTATTGTGCCTCATTCAGGCTAATCCTGTAGCGTTTTGATTGGTAAAGTAAAATTAAGAATTCTCACTACCACAAAGATATCTTAAAGTCAAGAAAAACATCAAATTAAAAGTCAAGGGAGCGGGGAGTAGGTAGCTGCCAGTAGGGAGTAGGAAAAGATGGCGTAAAATCAAAAAAAAGTCACGCATTCAGAAGCGAAAATAATTGCTGTGAATTAATTCACCTGTTTCCTGATGTCCTGGCTGTAGAAGGCAACTGCGATTGCCTGATTGCAGGAGCGAAGCTGCTCGCAAACAACAAAGAAAAAACAAACAAAAACTAATCAACCAAATGATTTTGCAGGGCAAATCGGATCACTTCCGAGCGGTTATTTTTGCCAGTTTTTCGGAGGATACTACTAACGTATTTTTCAATAGTCCTCGGACTGAGGTGCATCCTCTTACCAATATTACTATTGGATAGCCCCTGAGTCAGTAAATTCAAAACTTGCTGTTCTCGCTCGCTCAGAGCAATTGTATTGACATCAAAGACAATCTCATGTTCGGGAGACACATTGTCCTGATGATTGGAGATTGTTTCAGGAACCGAAGTCGGTATTGGCTTTCCCCCAGCAATAGACATGCGCCATTCGGCTTGCATAATCTGCGATCGCTCCAGCAGAGAGCGAATCACTGCGCCCAATTCTTGCATTTCAAAGGGCTTGGGCAGATATAAGTCACATCCTAACTGATAACCCATAATTCTTTCCTCAGTCGTACCGCGCTCCGTTAAGAAAATCACGGGTAATAGGCGGAATGCTGGTTTGGCGCGAACATGTCGCACAAGTTGATAACCATCCATTTTGGGCATATTAATATCTGCCACCAGTAAATGAGGATGATACTTATCGATTAGCGATAGTGCCTCTTCACCATTCTCAGCTCTGATAACAATGTAACCCAACATCTCCAGGTAATCGCTCACAGAAAGGCGCGTGCCCACATTGTCATCTGCAACTAGGATTGTAAACGGCATAGTACTTGGCTCAAAGCGAATCTATTCTTAAGATAGGCTAAGTTTGCCCATGAGAGGTAAGGGGGAAGAGGAAATATCTTGTGGCGAGTTGCGCCTGAGCCGAGCGGGATGGGGAGCGGAATGGATTTGAAACTGTAACCTAATATCCGATCAAAGGTAAGGACACAAAGGTGAGCTAGGGTTTGTGCCAAGATAAACATAGTCAGAAAACGGGAAGATCGCTGCGGATGAAAGAGTTGAGAAGTGCTACCAATATCGGACTTTTTCTGGCTATAGCGATCGCTAATCTAATGGTAACTGAACTTAAATTTCGAGGAACAAATCAGAATTATAATGGCGGAATATCTGGTTGTGTTAGTCTTCTGTTTTAGAGCTAGGACTTCCTTGCAGTTGTCCAGAATGCCTAAATTAAAATAGATTCATCTTTGAGTTGCTCTAATTTTTGCGATCGAGAGTTTCTTAAAGACTACAGGTGTCAGGACAATTAGCACTTTCAAAAATAAAGGGGCAAAAATCAGGCTACAAAACAGAGAGATTAAGGCAACACAAGCAGCAGATACTTGCATAATTTCTTCTGTAGTGTTTACCATAACGCAAACTGAGCCAAAGGCAATGGACAGGGTAATTAACAAAGATACAATCACGCTTAATTCCTCTCATCATAGTAGCGCGTTCCTTCGGCTTAAAAGACCTACTTCCGTCCCGTCACTTTTTTGATATTTGGTCTATGGCGAGATGAACGATTTACTTGTTCTAATAACCTCTACAATGTTTTTTCTCTCTTGTCAACCCCTTGGTGGGGGAGTGGGGAGTGGGGGAAGAGAGTTTTGAGTTTGGAGCGATATCGCAGTGCCCTCTGGGTCGGTTACAGTACAATTGCTCTAAAATTCTATCTACCAAGGCATCATCGAGAGCGCTTCGCCACCGTCTTTTAAGCGGTGGATGGAGAGAAAGGATGTCACCCTTATATCCGCTGTTCAATGGGAGCTGCTCCCTAGCTTAACAACAGAAATGTCAGATCCTAAGATTTTTCAACCGCAACTGACTGATGATGGTTCCTTCACTTTTTTTTCTGAAGAAGTGGGAGAAGCTTTTCACAGCATTCAAGGCGCTAAAACAGAAGCCCTGGTAAAATTTGTCGAGCCATGCCAGCTTGCCCAAAAAGCACAACAACCTGTTTTGCGCTTGCTGGATGTATGCTACGGTCTCGGCTACAATACTGCAACTGCTTTGGAAGCGATTTGGGCGATTAATCCAAACTGTCGGGTTGAACTAGTGGCCTTAGAATTAGATCCAAGAGTACCATTAGCTGCGATCGCAAATCATTTACTCGCTCGCTGGAGCGCTCCCATTCCCGAAATTTTAGCAATTTTGGCAACTTCTGGACTTGTCAAAACTGACTACTTCCAAGCTCAACTTCACATCGGCGACGCTAGATGCACAATCAAAGAATTATGTCAAGCTAATTTTCAAGCGGATGCAATTTTCCTCGATCCCTTTTCTCCACCTCGATGTCCTCAATTATGGACGGTAGAATTTCTCCAGCAACTTGCTCAATGCTGCGCCAGTACGGGGAGATTGGCAACTTACTCCTGTGCGGCAGCAGTACGGAGTGCCTTAATTGCCGCAGAATTTAAAATTGGTTCCACTTTACAAGTAGGAGGAAGACAACCGGGAACAGTAGCCAATTTAAGTGGAGAAGACTTACCACCCCTTTCATCGCGATCGCAAGAACATTTGCAAACTCGTGCTGCTATCCCTTATCGCGATCCGCAACTGTGCGATACCGCCCCCATTATTCTACAACGTCGGCAAATTGAACAACAATCCTCTTCACTAGAGCGCACTTCTCATTGGCATCAGCGTTGGGCAGGAGTTTCCGGCAAAAAAGGAATTGATTGATAGAGGTATATTTGAGTTAAAAAAGGTAAGAAAGATAAAATTACCATAATTCTCAAAGGAAGTTGAAAAATAAAGATTGCTGTCCATAGAATTTTGTAGACAACGATCCTTAAGTCTGGGAAAATTAATTTTATGAAAAGTCTCATCCTTCTATTTATCCCGGTAATTGCGATCGGATCTTGCCTAATATGGGCTTGGTATCAGCCCATATTTAGCTGGCTACACCACCCCAGTCAATACCCTTGGGAATTCTGGCTGGCGATAGTGGCAGCAGGGATCGCACTGACTGGGGGAATAGCTGATTGGCGCTACCACCGTCAGGGAAAACGTAAAATTACCCCACTCGAGCGGCGCTATGAAGCGATGGCACTGGCAGGTGGTGTCCCTCTATTCCTAATTATGTCAGGAGCAACCCTCAGCCCAAAACCTAATCAATTTATCATTCCAGCGATCGTCACAGTACTGTATATGACAGTGCTAATTTGCTATGACGAATTTATTTTTCATCGTGGCTGCAAACCGATTGAAACTTTGATGCACCGCATGTTGGTATTTGGGAATGGCTTGGCTTGGCTCGCTTGGGCACATTGGTGTTTCGTCCGTGGAGGAGCTTATGTCTAAGGCGACAGCTTTACTGCGCCAAGCAGCAGCATTATATGACGATCCAAATCTTCCCTTCGCCCAAGAAGCAAAAAAAGCTTGGCAGGGAGGATTTTATAGTGGTGCAGGGTGGATGGAATTAGTTTTATCGCAGCTACGTCATCAGCCCCAACGCCCCGTACCAAAATGCCTACAGGGATTCGGCATTATTAAATATACACTCACAACGATCGCAGCATTACCGATATTGGGATTTGCGATCGCAACACAAATCTATCCATTAATTATTCTTTCTATACCAGCATTTTATGCTGTAGAAGTACAGATGGTATTTCTATTCCCAATAACCCTAGATCGGATGGCGAACCCCTTTCGGACAAGTCAGGAGTGGACGAAACGCGCAGGCGGGACTATCGCCGCCATGCAAATTGTCCTCGTGTTAGCCGCCGTGATGCTATTTGGGGGATTTGTGGGGCAGGGGTTTATTCGTTGTTGGTGTCTGGGTTGTTTGGCGGTAGTCCTTTGGTACGAGGAGTTACGTCAAACAACGATCGCACCCAATGCCGAACAGCCCATCGCGCCGCCATCATGTCGAAACTAGAACTAAATTCCCAAGGTGCAATTATCGTCCGCATTGAGCAGGTGAATCTCACGGGTGGGGAAACTCCCTATCAAATCCTCTACATCAGCGATTTACATTTAGGCTGGCGACGATCGTCCAGAATTGTTGCTAATCTAATCGCCATTGCCCAAACTGAACAACCAGATTTGATTTTGCTGGGAGGGGATTTGGTCGATCGTCGAGCGGGTTTATCAATCTTAACGCAAGCGGTTCGGGAACTTGCCGACCTAGCACCAGTCTGGGCGATTCCGGGCAATCACGATTGTTGGGTAGGTGTGGAATTAGTCGATCGAGCCATTTTGGTCGGAGGTGGTAGGTGGCTTGAAGGTAAATCTGTGACATTTCCCCTGAAATCCGTTAGCGTGCGGGTGGATGGCTGTTTAGCGCCGATTCAAGCGGTGGATGTCGAGCTGAAAATTCTCTGCGCCCACAATCCCATCGCCTTTGAGCAAGCTCAATCTTATCAATTAGTATTAGCTGGACATTTACATGGCTGTCAATGGGTATTCTGGCAGCAAGACAATCGACTCTATCCTGGGGCTTGGTTTTATCGTTGGAATGGCCTACGATTTCAACGGGAAAATACTACGCTAATTGTCAGTCGCGGCGTTGGTGATACGTTGCCGATTCGTTGGAATTGTCCTCGTGAGGTAATTTTATGTCAAGTATTTTGAACGCTGCACAACTGGGTTTGATTTGGATTCTTTTCTTTTTTAGCAGTGTTTATGGCCATATTGCTCTCAAACTCGCAGTCAAATCAGAAATCGCCGTCACTGCCAAAAGTTTATGGCTCAGTGCAATTTCATTTTGGGGCTGGACTGCCTGGATTTCCTGGGCTGCATCTGCTATTCTCTGGATGTTGCTCGTTGCCAAAATCCCACTTATAGCTGCCAGTTCAATTTCCTCGCTCCGTTATGTCTTAATTTGTCTAGCTGCATATTTGATTTTACGTGAGGCAATCAGCGCCAAGGAATTTATCGGGATTGGCTGTATTACCGTCGGAATTATTTTGGTGGCACGATAAGATTAGAAAAATAGTTAGGTTTATAGATTTTCAATGTGGGGATTTAAAACCATTAACTTGTTTTCATGGACTGTCTCAAAACAGATCGTTTTCAAGTAAGATAATTAGACATCTCCCGAAATTAGGTTTTGACATATACAGAATAAGGGTTTCAAATTCTTGGCAAGGAGATGTCCAGTCTATGAACGATCGTCTATCATTTTTGGTCGGACATTTAATTGATGCGGTGCGCGTAAATGTGGTTTCACCGCAGACAATCAACGGAGAGATTGGTTGGTTCAAGCGACGTAAAATTGGCATGGATGTCACAATCGGTCTTGGCAATATTTTTCTCAAACTTTCCCGGAGTCGGATTTGGATGTTCCCCAACTGCCAAGCTTGGGTACAATGGGAAATCCATTGCTTCCATCTTTTATATGGGGATCGGATTGAATGCCATACCAAGGGCAATCGGGGATTTTGGGTTCAGGCAATGCCTGGAAAAAGTTTATGGCAATGGTTACAAGAAGGCGAATTAACGATCGCGATGATGGAAGCCGCTGGTAAGACTTTTCGCCATGCCCATACCCGCCACACTAATTTCTTTCCAGGAGGCTGGTCCCACGGTGACTGCCACTTAGCCAATGTTTTGTACGATCCAAAATCGGAAACAGCCTATTTAATTGACTTTGAGACGCGACATTGGATACAACTGAGTACGGAAGAACGGCAAGCGGATGACTTACTAATCTTCCTCCTTGATATTACAGGACGGTGCGAAAATTGGGCAGAATTGTTGCCTATCTTCTTTCAAAGTTACAATCGCCCGCTGGTTATGCGACAACTCAAACTATACTTATCCGTTCCCAATGGCTGGGAACGCTTACTCTGGGCAACAAGAAGCAATTATCTGTCCACTCCCCAGCTACTATCGCGCATAGCCCATATTCGCACTCAATTCCTCAGCCACATCTAAAATTTGAGTGTCGTGGATTTTCAATTAATTCTATGCTACAAACTGGCGTTTACCTGTAGGTGTCATCACCAAATCAACGTAGCCATTGCTGGCCTAGACTGCACGCTCCGACTTGTCCGCATAAGGCTAGTTATATCTAGCCTTGGGTAGGTTTTTCGGAGCGGAGTACGTCAGGATTTACGAGATGCGGGGGGTGCTGGGGGAGGTGCTGCTGGTGCAGATTCCAGCCGGGGTTGGGATCTCGGAGTTCCACTGGAGTTAGAATTGGAACTTCTGGAAGATTGAGATCTGCGGCGGGAGCTGGAGGATCTTGAAGATGAGCCACTAGAAATGGAGTTTTCTGTCCTCACTCGGCGACGGGCACGCCTGGTTGGTTGTTCGGTGGTTTGTTGAGATTGGCTCTGATTGTAGTAGCGACGGCGGGTAGTTTGGGTAGCTCGTCGTGGGGTTTCATCGGAATTTGAGGTAGTATTCCGAGAAGTCCGTCTGGTGCGACGTGAAGATCTTGTTTGAGATCCAGAATTATCGCTATTGTCAGAAGTACGTTGATAACTCCGTCTGGTACTGCGTCGATAAGTCCGTTGGGAGTTATCATCATCACTACTCCGTCTGGTGCTGCGTCGATAAGTCCGTTGAGAGTTATAACTATTGGCAGAATTATTGTCCGAAGCATCCTCTGCTTGAGGAATTGGTTTGGAAATAGTGCGTTTTGGTTTGAGCTTTTTGATGTCTATTGTGGGTTTGCGATTTTCCAGGCTAGGGCGCTCTGGAAATTTCTCTACTTTCATATTTTCTACTGCTTTAACCATGAATTTGTTCCAGGTATAGGCAGCGGTACTACTTGCGCCCCAAGTCGGCTTGTTATCATCGTTACCGAGCCAAACTCCGGTGACTAATTGGGGAATATAGCCGATAAACCAGAGATCTCGGGCTTCATCAGAAGTGCCTGTCTTGCCAGCTACGGCGCGATCGCTAAGTTGAGCGTTTCCTCCTGTACCATCGGTAACAACATCCCTCATCATCCATGTCATGATGGCTGAGGTGTCTGGATCGATGGCTTGTTCTCCTTGAGATTTGTCTTGGTAAATTATTTTCCCTTGTGGATCTAAAATCCGGCGAATCCCGTGGGGTTTAACATGAACTCCTTTATTGGCGAATGTCCCGTAGGCGCTGGTTAATTCTAGTAGATTTACTTCTGATGCTCCTAATGCCAATGAGTATGTGGGTTTTAGTTCTGATTCTATCCCCATTTTATGGGCAACATTAATTACAGGATCCCATCCGATATCAATTAATGCTTTGACGGCGACAATATTAACTGATTTGGTGAGAGCGTCTTTGATATTCGTCCAACCTCGGAATGTCCCACCATAGTTTTTCGGTTCGTAACCATCGACAATAAAGGGAGCATCTTCATAACCTCGATAAGGGGAGAATCCTCCGGCTATGCCTGTTCCGTAAACAAATGGTTTAAATGTGGAACCTGGTTGACGTTGGGCTTGAGTAACGCGATTAAATTGCTGATTGTAAAAATCTTTGCCACCTACCATGGCTTTTATTTGACCGCTGCGGGGGTCAATTGCTACTAAGGCGGCTTGTTTAAATCCTTGTCCTGGTCCTCTATTTTCTATGGTTTTGGTGACTGCTGCTTCTGCTGCTTTTTGCCAATCTAAATTTAAAGTAGTTTCAACGGTTAATCCCTTCTTCGCTAATACTTCTTTCGATACATATTTAGGTAATTCCTGTTGAATGTATTCGGTAAAGTAATAAGCTTCTCGATCTAGTCGTTTGGGATTGCTGGGTTTAATATTGAGAGGAGTTGCGATCGCGTCTTTGGCTTGGGCGGCGGTAATATATTTCATATCCTCCATCCGCTTCAATACTACATCTCGTCTTTCTTTGGCAACTTTTTCGTTAACCAGAGGTGAATATACGGTGGGTGCGGGTGGTAAAGCTGCCAACATCGCCATTTCTGGCAAGGTCAGGTCTTTGACTGGTTTGCTAAAGTATACCCAAGCGGCATCAGCCACGCCGTAGGCTCCCGATCCCAGATAAACTAGATTCAAATAACGCTCAATAATTTGATCTTTAGTCAAATCCTCTTCTATTTTTTGGGCCATCCGCATTTCCTTGACTTTCCGCCCCATACTTCTACTTTGATCGAAGTAGACTATTCTGGCTAGTTGCTGAGTCAGGGTACTGCCTCCTTCCACCAAATCTCTGGCGACAATGTTGGAGGTAGTAGCGCGGAGGATACCTTGATAGTCTAGTCCGTCATGTTCTAGGAAACGTTGATCTTCGCTGGAAATGAAAGCTTGTTTTAATTGTTCTGGAATTTCCCAAATTTTGAGCGTGTCGTGGGTGGCTGGCCCAATTTGCTGTATAATCGTCCCGTCTGCGGCTTTAATTGTGACTGTATCTGGGCGGACAAAAGTTAACACATCCTCTGTGTTATCGGGTAGACTTTGGTCTAGGGCATTCCAAGCAATGGAAATTGCGATCGCGCCTCCACCGACACTTACTACTCCCAATCCTACCCAAAACTTGGCTTGACGGTATATTGGTTTGGGGCCTACCAAGGCATCCTTAACGGCGGCTGGAATCTGCTTCATCCCTGCGATCGCCATTGTTGCTCCTTGACGGCATTGAGTCAATAACCGATTTTTTAACGCTTCTGGAAGCGGTGGCTTTTCTGCCTCATCCCCCAATGGGCTTAAATTTTCTTTTAAATTTGATTCATTTATGCTTGGGTCAGTTGGACTTGGTATACTTAAGTTCAGTTCTCCCAAGTTCGAGCCACTGGGATTTGAACTGTTGACATTCAATCCACCTAGATTGGACTCATCTAAACTTGAACTCTTTATATTCAACTTACCTAAATTTGCTCCACTTAAATTTGAACTGTTTAAATTCAAGTTACCTAAGTTTGACCCGCTTAAATTCGATCCACTTATACAGGATACTAAGCTGGAGTCATGGTTACGATCGCTTTGGGCATCACTCTTGGCAGCCGATTCTACTATCGGTTGTTTTGACAATGATGAACTGCTTCGGATCGATGGATCTTCGTGCTTGGAAATGGAATTTGTCACTTGCACTCCTCAATTACACCACAAGCCGTCATTACTTTGAGATTATGTTCGGGCTTGGGATGGGGTTCTGCGCTTAGAGCCTATTTGGCTTTGACTATTCAATATAAGTTAAATTTCGTTTTCTGGGAAGCCACTGGTTCGATTTTAACTGCTATTTTCGTCAAAATTGCTCGATTGGGATCCCAAACAGCTCGCAATTGCTCGCCAATGACTATTGTGCCCCAACTCTACCTCCTCAACCGATCGTTTTCTTGCCACTAAACCCGTGACTCCTGCTATCTTTACCTCGGAACGGTTGCTTTTTACGCCAGTTACCCCTGAAGCTGGTGCAATTGGGACAATTTTTGCCTTTCCCAATACATACAGTGTCGGGATTACTAGCTTGGGTTATCAGATAATTTGGGCTAGTCTGGCTTCCCATCGTCACCTTCAAGTTAGCCGCTTGTTTACTGATTGTCACGAGCCGTTACCAGCCCGACCAGAATTGCTAGGTTATTCTATATCATGGGAATTAGATTATGTCAATATTCTGAAATTATTAGAATTTTTGGCAATACCGTTAAGATCGGAAGGACGCTCGGATTGCCATCCTCTAGTGTTTGGTGGCGGTACGGTATTAACAGCTAACCCGGAACCCTTGGCGGACTTTTTTGATGTCATCTTGCTGGGAGATGGGGAAAATCTACTGGATAATTTTATTACAGCTTATCTTGAAGTGCGGGGGGCGGATCGAGAAACTCAACTGAGACATCTCGCCCAAGTACCGGGAATTTACGTTCCCAGCCTGTATCAGGTAAATTATCATGATGTAACTGGTGCGATCGCTGCCATTAAACCGATAGATTCCAATCTTCCTGCCACAGTAACCAAACAAACCTATCGAGGCAACACCCTATCGGCTTCGACTGTGGTTACAGAAAAGGCGGCTTGGGAAAATATCTATATGGTGGAAGTGGTACGGAGTTGTCCAGAAATGTGTCGTTTCTGTTTAGCCAGCTATCTTACCTTACCCTTTCGCACTCCAAGCGTGGAGGCTTCCTTAATTCCTGCCATTGACAGAGGATTAAAGGTAACCAACCGCTTAGGATTATTGGGGGCATCTGTAACCCAGCATCCTGAATTTGAGGTATTGTTAGATTACCTAGCTCAACCCAAGTATGATGATGTGCGATTAAGTATCGCTTCTGTAAGGACGAATACCGTAACTCAAAAGTTAGCCGAAATTCTCACGAAACGGGATACTCATTCGATTACCATTGCCGTCGAAAGCGGTTCCGAAAGAATGAGACAGATTGTCAACAAAAAACTAAAAAACGAAGAAATAATCCAAGCCGCAATTAATGCCAAAGCTGGCGGATTAAAAAGTCTCAAACTCTACGGGATGGTAGGGATTCCCGGAGAGGAAATATCAGACTTAGAAGAAACAGTAAAAATGATGGGAGATATCAAAAAAACTGCCCCTGGTTTGCGGTTAACCCTAGGATGCAGTACTTTTGTCCCCAAAGCCCATACACCATTTCAGTGGTATGGCGTAAATCCCCAAGCAGAGAAGAGATTACAGTACTTACAGAAGCAATTGCGATCGCAAGGGATAGATTTTCGACCAGAAAGCTATAATTGGTCAGTAATTCAGGCATTAATTTCCCGAGGAGATCGTCGTTTATCCCATCTTTTAGAATTAACTAGGCATTATGGCGAATCATTGGGAAGTTTTCGTCGCGCATTTAAAGAATTACGCGGGAATTTACCAGACTTAAATTTTTACGTTCATACTAATTGGGAAACGGATCGAATTTTACCTTGGAGTCACTTACAAGGGCCATTATCATCAGCAACCTTGATTAAGCATTTAGGGCTAGAGACTAGGAGCTAGAGACTAGTGATTAGAGAGTGGGTTTGGGGAATGAGGAATGATAGCCTAAAATAACCAACAACCAACAACCAACAACCAATAACCAATAACCCAAGTCAAAAATCAACCATGAAACAGGAAAAAATGACTAATTACCCATTCCCTAAAGAAACAACCAACAACAAATAACCAACCACAAATGAGATATCAAAATACCCAAAATTGGCAATCAGTCGTCGCCGGAATTATCGCAGCAGCAGTAATTCTCCTCAGCTTAAGTTCATTTATTATTATCACACCAGGACAAGCTGGAGTACTAAGTATCTTAGGCAAAGCCAGAGATGGGGTATTAATGGAAGGAATACATCTCAAACCGCCCTTAATATCAACAGTAGATATCTACGATGTAACCGTGCAAAAATTTGAAGTTCCTGCCCAAAGTTCGACACAGGATCTTCAACAACTATCTGCTAGTTTTGCCATCAACTTTCGCCTCGATCCAGCCCAAGTAGTTAATATTAGGAGAACCCAAGGAACATTACAGAA
The DNA here is from genome assembly GCA_003511885.1 of Cyanobacteria bacterium UBA11153. Lineage (GTDB taxonomy): Bacteria > Cyanobacteriota > Cyanobacteriia > Cyanobacteriales > Coleofasciculaceae > Limnofasciculus. The sequence goes on along the minus strand of DOIX01000274.1, from coordinate 5,557 downwards.
TATCGTCTCCAAAATTATCGCCCCTCAAACGCAAGAATCCTTTAAAATTGCCGCCGCCAAAAGAACAGTAGAACAAGCAATTACCCAAAGGGATTTATTAAAGCAAGACTTTGATGAAGCCTTAAGCAGTCGTTTAGATAAATATGGCATTATCATCCTAGATACTAGCGTCGTCGATCTCACATTTTCCGCAGAATTCTCCAAAGCAGTTGAAGAGAAACAAATTGCCGAGCAACGGGCGCAAAGGGCAGTTTACATCGCCCAAGAAGCAGAACAAGAAGCACAAGCAGAGATTAATCTTGCCAAAGGGAAAGCAGAAGCACAAAGACTATTAGCCGAAACTTTGAAAGCCCAAGGCGGTAATTTAGTACTGATGAAAGAAGCAATTGAAGCTTGGAAATTAGGTGGAGGACAAGTACCGAAAGTTCTAGTTATTAATGGTGATGGTAATGGTAGTGTACCGTTTTTATTCGACTTGGGGAATTTGGAAGAAGCACCTAGTCTTCACGAGCTAAGTCATACTAACTAGAACTAATTCTGGTAGTGTATGTAAATTGCTAATCCCAGTACCCAGTCCCTCGCTATGGGGATGCTAAGATCTTTTTTTTTTAACGCAAAGGGCGCAAAGGTGGGCGCAAAGGGCGCAAAGGTTTTTTGGGTGGTGTATTAATGAATCACGGCTTGACAATTATAGTAACAGCCACATCTGTTGATTAATAGATCGATAATGTCACGAATAGAGCCTCCAAGCCTTCCTGAGTAAAAGGTTTGATTTAGATTAAATAACTGTCAACTGTCAACTGTCAACTGTCAACTGTCCACTGCTATATGTGCCTATTGTTATGGAAAACAAGATTATCGCCCCAGCAAATACTCAATCAATCTTCTCGGTGAAAAACAATCCGTTCTAATTTTTTAGCAGCACTTAAAATAAATAAGGCCATTATCGTAGCCAGGAAACTCAACTGCCAAAAACCACAACCTGCTACTATCCCCAATGCTGCCGTCAACCAAATAGTGGCTGCGGAAGTTAATCCCTTAATCTTTGGTTTGCCAGACTCTTGCACTGACTGATGTAAAATTTCTCCAGCACCTAAAAATCCCACGCCAGTAGCGACTCCCTGAATGACTCGGCTGAGGGTGTCAGTTGAGGTGGAAAAATTTGCCATTAGGGGAATCAGTGCAAATATGGCTGAACCTAAGCTTACAAGCATGTGCGTTCTCAATCCAGCGGGTTTGCCAGCAGCTTGGCGATTCCAGCCAATTGCGCCTCCGACAAAGACAGCTAAACTGAGTCGATAGGTTAAACTCCACCAATCATGGGAATTGATGAACATTGTATTGGTTAGAGGCACTACGGATAAAATCCCATCCATTAAAATTGCGATCGCGAATATTTAACTTCAATCTTACCTCTCACCTCTCGCCTCCGATCCCCAATCCGTAAGTTACTCAGTGATACAAATCACGATTGACTGTGATTTATGTCACAGCAAATGCACCTTGGCCTCACTATTTGAGAAAATAAGTATCACCTGTTTTGAGCCATTTAATTACTGGTGTTTTCTGTAAATTGCTCGAAGATTAAGGTATTCAACTCAAAATTATGTGTTAATTAAGAGCGACTGGGAATTCGATTATGAAATTATTAACAGATGTCTGGCTGGACGAGTGGGATGCTCAGATTTGGTCAAGAGATAGGGAAGGGGATGCTTTATTGCAAAATTGGGCAGCCGATACTTCCTTGGATGAGTCAGATGAGGAAGTCTTGCTAGGGGATTGGCAAAAAATTCAAGAGAGTCTGGAAGCACTTCTGAATCGATGATTGTACCGGGGAGTGGAGGATAAATTTATTCATTCACCCATTCTCTGCCATCTAGCCTCTAGGCTCCCTAGGGAGAAAATTGAGCAGGTAGATTTCCGACTTCAGCTAAATGACCAAAATATCATTGTGGTGGGGTTGGGGATGGTTGATTGGGATCGGGGGGTTGAGAACTTTCGATCGGTAATGACGGCTCCACATCAGGACCGCGATCGTATATTTCAATATCCCATTGTCCGGAACGATTGGATTCAAAGGCCACAAAACGACCATTGCCACTAATTGTGGGATGGCGGACTTCACCTATAATATTCTCCGTTATGCGTTTTGATGTCATCGTTTGGCGATCGTAAACGAAAACATCAGGTTTGCCGAATTGCTCGGAGATATAAACAATATAGCGGGAATCGGCGCTGATATCTGGTTGTTCTTGCAAAACATTGGGTAAGTTTAGTCCGGGTACATCTACGAGTCGCCTTTGTTGGACATCATAGAGAAAGATACCCCGTTGGGCGTTACGATCTGAGCTAAAGACAAGGTAACGACCATTATATGAATAACGGGGTTCTCGGTCGGCGGCGGTACTGTTGAGTGTTGCACCAATGGTTTGAATCGGTGGAGTCAAAAAATTACCCTCTTGGCAACCTCCTGCGATCGCGCCTATAAGGAAAATACACAATAATAAATAAGCCCACCTAGGAAACCACTTCATCATTATGTGTGGGTAATACACAACAATTAACATTTGGCAAGCAAACTTTACCCCATTGTAGGGCCCAACGAACTAATGCTACTCGGTTATCTGTTTCTGTTTTATTCAGAATGTTGCTGATGTGATTATCGACTGTCCGCTTGCTAATTTCTAGTTTATGGGCAATCTCTTGATTGGTTAAACCAGCAGCCACTAGATCTATAATCTGCATTTCCCTATCCGAGAGGGAGGGAAGATCGGATTTACTACCATTCATCGGTATTTTACCCTTCAGTATATTTACTTATTATAAATTTACTCAATTCTTGCCTCATTGGGAGTGGCACAGGAGATGCCTAAGTGGAGGTTGGGGTGTGGAAGACAAGGGAGAATTTTTTTGTCTTTCCCTAGCCCCTAGTCCCTAGCCCCTAGTCCCTAGCCCCTACTCCCTTCTCTGCTACTCTGATGAAGAAGTTGAAATCAATCGAACCGTGACTAATCCTCGTATTCTCTGTCTTGGTGAAATATTATTTGACTATTTAGCGGATCAATTGGGCATCCCGCTTGAGGAAGTTGAATCTTGGAGTCCTTATCCTGGAGGCGCTCCCGCTAATGTGGCTTGTGCTTTAGCTCGCTTGGGCACTCCTGCTGGGTTTATCGGTTGTGTGGGAGAGGATAAAGCGGGAAATCAGTTAGTGCAGGTGTTGGAGGAGGTTGGGGTGGATAGTCGAGGGATTCAGCGCCATTCTACTGCACCGACGCGACAAGTTTATGTGGTACGGTCAGAAAAGGGCGATCGCTCTTTTGCTGGATTTGGGGCTTTGGATAGTTCCCAATTTGCTGATGCTTTCCTCGATCCTGCCAAATTACCTGAATCTTTATTTAACTATGGAGAGTTCTTGGTTTTGGGAACTCTGGAGTTAGCTTATCCTCAAACTCGGGCGGCGATTAAAAAGGCATTACAATTAGCGGAACAGTACGATTTAAAAATTTTAGTGGATATTAATTGGCGACCGATGTTTTGGCCTGATTCTGGTGAGGCAAAGCCATTGATTGAAGAATTATTTAAGCATGTTGATTTTGTGAAACTTACGAAGGAAGAAGCTCAGTTATTTTTTGACACTAAAGATCCCGGCGCTATTTACCATCGTCTTAATTCGGTGGAAGGTGTTTTAGTTACGGATGGGGATAAAGGCTGTCATTATTGTTTGAATGAGAATGAGGGTTATGTGCCAGCATTTATGATGGATGTTGCAGATACTACTGGTGCAGGTGATGGATTTGTCGCAGGTTTTGTTCATCAATTATGTCAAAAAGGATTGAAGTCGATTGCGACTGCGGAATCAGCACGAGATGTGGTGAGATATGCTAGTGCGGTGGGCGGCTTGACTAGTTTGAAACCTGGTGCGATCGCATCTCAACCTACTGCGGCTGAGGTGGAGACATTTTTGGCGCAGGTTTCTGTCTTTTAGTCCCAGACTAAAGACAAGCTAAATAAAGGTTCGTAGTGGGCGATTAATCGCCTACTACTCTAATAAGTTTAGGCATATTTTACCTTTTTTATCTTACCAGAATAACAGGAATATAAAGGATGAATACCACCTTGGAAAATTGGATTAAATATATCTTTGAACACCCAGTTAATAAAATCCCTTGGTATTGGGATATTGATGAGGATGGGTGGGAGGATATCCCGCCCAAGGTTACAGTTGCTTATCTGACGAAGATCTTTGCAGAGAGTGAGAATGTTCTCCAATCTTATTCAGATGCACAACTGAATCAAGGATTTTGGTATTTGATTAGCAATAACTATTCAAAAGCAGATAGCCGCAATTATTGATGAATTTATGGAAAGAAATCCTCACCTGAGACGCGAGTTAAAAGAATATGCTCAACGGGCAAGAGTTGGTTATGTTCAGTAAGATCTTTAAGTAATACCAATTTCCTAAAATATTCCTACAAATTGACCCCCCTAACCCCCGTTAGTAAGGTGGGAACCAGAATAGCAACTATAGCCTAAATTTAGGAAATTGGTATAACGCTGTTGATTGTAGCATTCTTTTCGGTAAATGGTATTAAATATGAGGAAGATTCGGTTTGCGGCGACGTTGATAATTAGTGAGTAGTAACAGCAAACCAAATATCAAAGTGGATAATAGCACTACACTAGCACCAGATGCGATATCAAAATGATAGCTCAGGTAAACACCAATAAAGGATATTATTGCGCCCAAAGTACCAGAAATTAACATCATATAACTAAAGCGATCGCTTAATAGTCTAGCTATGGATGCGGGAATAACTACTGCGGAAATAATCAGGGTTACGCCTAATACATTGAGCGTCACTACTAATAAGGTTGCTAGCATTAAAGCAAATAATGTATCCATGGCGATGACAGGCACTCCATGCACCCTTGCTACTTCGCGATCGAAACACCAAAATAGTAAAGGTTTATAAAAGAAAAAAACAATAGTCAGGAGGACAATAGTTACTACTGTAACAATCCATAAATCTGCCGGAGTGACACCTAGGACATTGCCAAATAATGCTGCTTCAAAGTTTTGGCTAAACTTTCGGTAAGTACTAATAATGGCTACACCCAGGGCAAAACTAGCTGTGGTGACAATCCCAATGGCTGCATCAGAATAAATTCTCCGCCCTGTTAAATATTGAATTAATAAAGCTGATGCAAATCCCCAAATTCCGGAACCAATATAAAAATTTAAACCCAAAACATAACTGAATACAGCTCCTCCTAAAATAGCGTGAGATAATCCATGAGCGATATAACTCATGCGACGGGTAGTAATATAAACTCCCATAACTCCGCATAATAATCCCCCCATCATGGCTACTAACAAGGCACGAGTAAAGAATTCGTACTGAAATGGCTGAATCAAAAAGTTCATAAGGCAAAAATGAAACCCAACTTAGAAAATACAATACTTAGGCAAAACCTCTATACTCCTAGCGTGACAACAAACTCCTAGCGTGATAAAAAACTGCTAGCGTGATAAAAAACTCCTAGCGTGATAAAAAAC
>DOIX01000016.1 GCA_003511885.1 Cyanobacteria bacterium UBA11153 | reverse complement strand
AACTACAATCATAATAATATTCAAGATTTACAAACAAAACTAGAACAACATCGCCAACAATACCGCCGCTGTCTCATTACCACAGATAGCGTATTCAGTATGGACGGCGATTTGTGTCCCCTACCAGAAATAATTGCGATCGCAAACTCATATCATGCCATGCTACTGGTAGATGAAGCTCACGCTACTGGAGTTTTAGGAAAAACAGGCGCAGGTTGTGTCGAACATTTTGACTGCACCGGAAACCCCATAATTCAAGTTGGCACTCTCAGTAAAGCATTAGCCAGTTTAGGAGGATATGTCGCAGGTTCCTCCAGCTTAATAGATTTCCTCAGAAATCGGGCAGCCACTTGGATTTATACCACAGCATTATCCCCTGCAGACACCGCCGCCGCCTTAGCAGCCATCCAAATTAGCCAAGAAGAATCACAAAGACGTATTCAACTTTTTCAGAATATTCATACACTCAAAAAACTCCTAAAAAGCAACTTACCTCATCTCAAACTTTTGCCCTCAGAATCTCCCATACTCTGTCTTGAATTTACCAATGCCACAGCAGCACTAAAAGCAGGTAAAAAGCTCAAAGAAGCTGGTATTTTTGCCCCAGCTATTCGTCCCCCTACTGTACCCACCAGTCGAATTCGCATTTCTGTTATAGCAACTAATCAACTAGAGGATATTCAGCAACTAGTATCAGCATTGGAGAATATCGGTTAATCTTAGAGAAAATTTATGCTTATTTTTTTTACGCAAAGAGCGCAAAGGAATGGGCAAAGGTACGCAAATAAGATGCTACGCATTTAATTTGTATATTCCCACACCAAAAAACCCACACCCCTTTCGATAAATTTACTATCCAATTTAGATGCGCTGCAGCTTAATAGAGTAGGATTGTCGGTGTGTTTCACTGATTTGAGAAGAAGTATAAATCTAAGAAGTTTTATGTTAAATCTTATTGATGTCAGACTAATTCTCTTAGTATCTGCCGCAGTACTATTTTTAATTTCCGGTGAATTTACTCAATTTTTTGTTATTTTTGCCCAACAAATGGCAAATCCAAATACCATCGTTCCTATTTGTTCATGTTTGGGATTTGCATCTGTACTCAAACTGACAGAATGCGATATCCATCTCACTCATTTACTAATTACTCCCTTGCGTTATGGAAAATGGCTATTAATTCCTGGTGGTATTATTGCTGCCTACATCGTTAATATGGCAATAGTTAGTCAATCCAGCGTAGCCGCAATTATTGGCACTGTTATTTTCCCTATACTTCAAACTATTGGTATTCTACCAATTATCGGAGGTTCTCTCCTTTTATTGGGTTCCTCAATGGGAGGAGAATTATTCAATCCTGGTGCAGTAGAAATTGTGAAACTTGCGGAACTTACTCAAGAATCTCCTCAAACAATTGTGGCAAGAGTTATACCTATCGATCTCTTGGCAAGTATCACCACCCTCATTGTATTCTCCATACTTGCTCTAATCTTATCAAAAAATGCGATAGCAGAATTAGACGAAGATCCCAAAACTGATTCAACATTAGCAGATTTACAGCCATTTAACATTAATTTCATTAAAGCATTAGTTCCGATTATTCCCCTAGTATTGCTATTCATTGTTCCTGTTTTTGTCAAGCTTCCCCAAGACTTCTCTAACAGCATCTCTATTGCCGCCGCCATGTTAATTGGTGTTTTTGTAGCAGGTTTAACTATCCCTAAAGAGTTAAATCGCATACCAGCAGCATTTTTTGAAGGTGCAGGTTTAGCTTATACAAATATAATCTCTGTCTTGATTGTAGCGACACTTTTTACTGAAAGTCTCAAGGCTAATGGACTAACTGAGATTATGACTAACTTCTTAACTAATCGTCCCCTTATCACCAAGTTTGCCAGCATAATCCTAGCTTTTACTCTAGCCGTTATAACGGGTTCTGGAGTTGCGTCAGCTATAGCAGTAATGAATGTATTAGTGCCAGGAGCAAAAACGATGAATTTAGATCCAATTCAATTGGGTGGGTTAACAATAATATCAGCCCAATTAGGAAGAACTTTAAGTCCAGTTGCCGCCGTGACGATTCTGACTTCAATGATATCTAATCAAACGCCGATAACTTTATGCAAATGTGTAGCAATACCTATTTTATCTGGGTTATCAGTATTATGTTTGGCTGGATTATTTAACGTTTTTTAAACCTACTGAATACTAAATTTTTCTATCTAGATAGATTAAATGCCCATAGCATAAAATATGCAGAAAGGAATAACATAACCATCAGAATTATTTTTTGTTTTTCTAGTACCTCATAGCCTTTACTTTTTATGAAAACAAAAAAGAATAGTGGAGCAATAACACCCATTTCAATGAATAGATTTTTGTAAAATAAATAATTATTCAATTTAATTCGCCCAGCACTGGGAAGAATGCCAAACGGAAGTTTAAACATTTGCAGATTCCAAGGATAAAGTAAAGGTAGTGGCGTGACTCCAACCAATAAATCCATTACTGGGTGGGATAACCCTGCTAAAATAACTTGTAGGGAGGAAGTTTTTAAAGTTTGTCCTCGCACCCCAACAAGTAAAAGTATCCCAATCGTAAATAATGGGAGGAGGAGACTGCTAAAAATAGAGTGAGTAATTCTCATGCCTTGATGAGAGGATGGATGAAAGATAGGGATAATGTAGTCTATATCCGGCGCACAAGCGATAAGTACAAGCCATCCTAGCCAAACTCTAAGGTGGGGTTTTGAGTTATAGGGTTTGGCAATAGAATGAATTGTAATAGCGGCTAAGGTATGTCCGAGAAAAGATGACATGATATGTTACAGCGGATTCCAGGTTTATGAAGTACAGTAGCAACAAGTTGTAAACTAGTTTTTAAAGTGCTTAATAAGTACCTAATTCCCTGTTCCCCATCCCTAATATTTCTTACTAATCAACCAGTAGTTAACAAAATTAACTGTCTTTTGATTAGGGATCGCACTTCCTCTATCCCCAACTCCACTCGCTGTAAAATCTCTCCTACTGTTACTGTTTCATTCCCCTCACAAGCTTGCAAAAAAGCAAACTCTATCTCTGATAACTGTACCACCTGATAATCGTAATCAAATATAGACTTACTAGGCCAACCATTCATACAAGGACTAAGTTCTGGAATAGCAGCTAATAGTGTGTTATCATCTGACCAATCTACTTTAGCTAGAGGGGGACGAGTTAAGAAAAACTCATAATGAGTGATTTCTGGATCTAATACTTCAATTAACCGATATAATTGTCGTTGACTCAATCCCTTCGCTCGTTCCATCAACTCCGAATTTTTCCCCACCAGTCTTTCTATATCCCAATATCGAGAATTAGAAAAACCCACAAACTCTAAGCCAGAAGCATCAATCAGTTCAAAAAGCGTCTTGGTATTGTAATCAATCTCTTGAGGATGAACATACATATCAGCAAAACATTCATCCCGCTGATTTTCCCACGACCAACGTTCCTTCTCGCGCTTGACAAGTCGATTATTTTCTGGTAAAGACGCAAATAGATCGCGCCCCACCTTCACACCATCCCGGTAGTCGCCTCGTTGATTTCCTTGTAAAATTGCGATCGCTTCCTGCAGTAGTTGGATTTCCCAACGTCCCAACTCAGCATAA
>DOIX01000272.1:1108-3845 GCA_003511885.1 Cyanobacteria bacterium UBA11153 | reverse complement strand
GTTTGTTTGAGATTTGCGATCGCGTTTTCTAATTCTCGATGGATTTCCCGATGCCCACTTAATAATCGAGAGCCAGTACTTCCCGTGCCATATTTATGAGTGGCAGCAATTGCTGCTTGAATTAATCTTTCGTCTCCTGCTAATCCTAAATAATCATTACTGGCAAAGTTGATAACTTCTTTTCCTTCTAATTTGACAATAGCACCAGGGAGGCTTTGGATAGTTTTAACGGAACGATACCAGTCAGCTTTGTGAATGGTAGAGAGAGATTCTTTTATCCAGTCATAAGGATTACTTGACATGTTTAATCCGATTTAACTTCATTCGTCATCCTTCTGGAGGAGATTCAATTTGAGCATTTTTCCCTTTAACTGGAGGTAATGCCTCAACTAAACCCATTTCAAAGGCAATATCAGGTAACTCCCCTGCGATATATTTTCCAGGTTGAAATACTTTACCTGGTGTCAAACACATCTGTTTGAGTTGAACTATCTCGCTGGGGACAAATAATCCTTTCCACCTTCTGCTTTCAATTGCCATGACTGATACTCCGCATATAATTATTGTATTTTATCATTCTACTCGGTCATGAGCTGCGTAAGGGTAGTGCGATCGCAATAGTGAGAAGCCTTCCGTACTCTGGCAACATTCAAGAGTTGTAAAATTTTAGGAGCATGTTGTGTCTTGTGATATTTACCGATACTTTTTCGCTAACAGTTGCTAACAAATACATAAGTTGAGATACTCTCTCAACCAAGGCGTATCAACCAATGCACGCAGGAAAATCCCACGCGCACCATTTAGTAGCATATATAAACGAATATGAGCAAATAACTTACTGTGAGCTAACCCTCCTTAATGGAATTGTCGCCTCAGATTGCTTAATCGCAACTGGGATTTGTAATGGCTGAGTGCCTTGGGCTAAAATTTTGCGATCGTCTAGCACCTGAAGTCCATCAAGAATAGCATCTCGGATAATGGCTTCTGATTCTCGATTTAACATTAAACGAAAGCAATCAGCTAATTGTTGCTGTGTGGATGAGTGTAAGTGGCGCGTTTCCCAACTGGTGAGGTATCTGACTGCAAGGAGGCGTTTTAGGGGATCCTTGTCAGTAAGCTGAATTAGTAGCTGGTTATGTTTGATTTCATCGCGACGGGTTTGTTGCGTGACGATTTGCCAAACTAGCAAACCCAGGGTGGCAAGAGTGCCAAATCCTTGAAACATGGCAGCAGCAGCAATCCAGGAAGCATGAGGCTCAACCCAAAGGGAAACCATGATGTAGCTACTTAAGGTGGCAACACCACCACTAGCTACGGCAATGGCTAATTGTCGATTAGTGCCAGTGAATAAGCGATGCAAACGAGACAGGTAGAGTTGCCAATCCCATTCTTGGCAGGAGTAGACAGTTGCCATAACTAGTACACCTGCCACTGTTGCTAGTAAAAGCTTCCAATTCCAAAACAACATGGCAACAACAAATATTCCCACTAACCAGTTGCCCGATTTTTGGAATCGGTATGGGCAGGGCCGCTTAAACCCTCGACTTTTTAATGTCAAGAGTAACAATTTGTCACTTTCTCGGAGAAGTTGCCGCCACCAAGACAATCCTTGTGCCACGAAGAGTTCCTTCTAGTTTGCGATCGATAATGGTTATGGTACTAGGATACAGGTTTTACGGGATCGAAAAGGGAATTATGGTGGGAGTGGGTTTAGGGACTAGTATTGGCAAATCACCGATAACCTACCTTTACCCACCCACCCTGCTCTGGTGTGGGGAATGGGGAGTTTGCAGTTAATACTCATTCCTCAAAACTCATTGCTCAAAATTCAAAAGTTAAGTTGGCAATGGTTAGTTGCCCGTCAAAGGCATAGAAGGTGATACGGGAAATATTGGGATTGTGAATTTTTAGTTCAAAATTGGGGGGAATTGATGAATCCGAACCTGCTAGGTTTGGTTCTGTCATAATTTTGCTAATCAGGACGTTCTGGGAGTTATATGCGGACATAATTGTACGCTGAGAACTGGTGACATAGCAACAAAAGCTCGTAATGGGTTTAGACAATACTATCTCCAGCCAGCCGCTTTTGGGGGCTGCCATCAGTACTGTAGTACCAGAATGAGGTGGATAAGCTGGATTGGAGGGTTGCAGAGCGATCGCATTTTTAAATATTGCGCCATAATGCTGAAATTGATTCTCTACGACTTCAAAGCATTTCAAGTCTTCGAGGTTGAGATAGATAGGAGAATGTCCGATTGCCACTAAATTATGGTCACACTCAGCTACACTTCGGCAAGGGGAAGCTACCATAGATTGATGTTCAATCCATCGATCGTTTCTAATTTTCGGCCACTGTAGACTGCATTGCATTGGTATATCCTGTGAATGAACGCATTTGCTTAACAACCTGATGACTTTCAACCATCTGTTACGCGGATATCTGTCGGAGTTTCCTACCTCGACAACCACGCTACGAGTCTTCCTCGCCGACTGATACCATCCTGAGTTTTCTGCTGGTTAGATGCGCCCTTCTTACTTTAAGACTACAAAAGTTTTTTACAGGATTACTTAAAGTTTCTGTAAAACCTTCCGGATAGCTTAAATTCTTTGACCAGAGAATAGTTATCCTTTGTTCCCCAGTCCCAATTTTTTGCATTAAATATTTATTGTATAGCAAGGGACTGGGGGCGATTGGGTCTTGGATCGGGAATAATGCTGTAAAATCAATGGTTTGAGG
>DOIX01000272.1:0-715 GCA_003511885.1 Cyanobacteria bacterium UBA11153 | reverse complement strand
AGAATGAAACAACCCTGCCAGTATGGGTGGGAAGTGAAAAACTCTTTTTGACAATATACAGTTGAAATGCGTAGCTGTTTAACAACTAACAAGCAATGACAAATAGCAAACAACCAACAACCAACAACCAACAACCAACAACCAATGACGACTGGCTCGAAATTGGCACTATTGTTGCTCCTCAAGGTTTGAAAGGGGAGTTGCGGGTTTATCCGAATACTGATTTTCCGGAAAGGTTTGAAAAACCTGGCAAGCGATGGTTATTGCGGGTTGGGGAAACTCAACCTCAACCTGTGGAATTACTGAGAGGGCGTTTTGTGCCCGGTAAGGGAATTTATGTGGTGCGGCTGGCGGGGGTGGAAAATTGCGATCGCGCTGAGGAGTTACGGGGTGCTAAACTGATGGTTCCAGAAAGCGATCGCCCGCAGTTGGGTAAAGATGAGTATCATGTACTGGATTTGCTGGATTTGGAAATATATAATCAGCTCACGGGTGAGTTTGTGGGTGTGGTGGTGGATGTGATTCCTGCGGGGAATACGCTTTTGGAGGTTAAGTTGCACAATCAACCAGAAACAGCTCCTCTTCAGCCGGAAAAGGCTCCGCCGACGAGGATTAGTAAAATTCGCAAAGTGAAGCCTAAACTCCAGAAGCCAGCAACTATTTTAATCCCGTTTGTGATGGAAATTGCCCCGGTTGTAGATTTGGTAAATCGTCG
>DOIX01000117.1:52226-80513 GCA_003511885.1 Cyanobacteria bacterium UBA11153 | reverse complement strand
AAACCTTCTCCCCAGCTCCCCTGTACGCCTGCTCCCCCTCATTCAAAATAGATAAATTAAATGCGTAACGGCTTAAATCATGCTAGTTCACTTAAGTTCAAATTCAGACAGACTGAGGCTTTATAAGAATTTACTTCAAATTTGGCTTGAGGACAAAGATAGGACTGGACAAAGATCGGAAAATCAGTTATTCTTGTATGACAGTGGTATAACTGGTAAGACAAGGAGTTTAAACTTGACAGTTGCTAACCCCTCCAGTAAAGCCAAACAACTAAAACGCAAACGGTAACCTTATATTTATATCCTAATAAGTAGGATTGATTGGGTTCAGGGCTTCTACAATTCTAAGTTTAATTACAATTCAATCTGATTCTTGGCAAATCAGATCCACAGTCGGACATCAATAAGGTTAACTGTGTTAAGTTTTATGAAAATTATCGATCGCTTCGCGTCTTACAACATTTAATACAGTACTCCATAAAGTTATTTAGGGCATCTTATCTTTATGACGACCCAAGAAAAGTCATCTATTGTTTCTACCTATTCATTTACAACTTTACAGTCAATTCGCTATCTCAATAGGTTGCAAAGGCTTCAGTTAAGCGGTCAACTGTTGTTCTCTCAACCAAAGGGACAACAATGGATATTTCACTTACATCAGGGTGAAGTGATTCATGGGAGTGGGGGGATTCATCCTGTAAGACGGTGGCAGAGAAATTTAGCCATTCACTGTCCTCAAATTGTCGCTAACAGTTACTTAATCAAGCGAGATCTAGCTAGTATAGAACCGACAATCTCCTGGGATTATCAGCTATTAGAATTGTGGATAAAAGAGGAAAGAATTACCAGACAACAAGCTACCGCAACACTCCATGCTGGGATGGTTGAGATGTTATTCGATTTGGGACAAACGAGTAATCTAACTCATCAGTTTAAACCCACTTGCTTGCCATCAAACCGACTAGTAGAAATTGATTTACTCAAGGTAATTGCAGATGTGGAAAGGCTTTGGCGAGCTTGGCATAACGCTAATCTTGGTAACTATTCTCCCAATCAATCTCCCATAATCGAGCAACCAGATAAACTCAAACAACGGACATCAGTAGAGCTTTACCAGACGCTGACTAAGTGTCTTGATGGAAAACATACTTTGCGTGACTTAGCGGTGCAAAGAAAATGGGATCTTGTAGAAATTGCTCGATCTCTGTTGCCTTACCTGGAATTGGGGTTGATACAATTCCAGGAAATCCCTGATGTGTCAACTTTTCTTTCACCTACGATACTGGGAACCCCTGGTGAAATTGCCAATTTTACCAAACCCCTGGTTGCTTGTGTCGATGACAGTAAGTGGGTAAATCAGATGATGGAAAAGTTGATTACGACAGCAGGTTATCGATTTATGGCAGTGGATAATCCCCTGCGAGCTATCCCAGTTTTGTTAGCTCGCAAACCGGACTTCATTTTCTTAGATTTGATGATGCCCCATGTCAATGGGTATGAAGTTTGTACTCAATTAAGGAAACTTTCCTGTTTTCGTACCACACCAATTGCAATCTTAACTGGGAACAATGGATCAACTGAAATAATCCGCTCAAAACTAGCGGGAGCGTCAGATTTCTTGAGTAAACCTTTAAATGCAGTCAGCTTGCTCAAGGTACTTCACAAGTACTTGAATTGAGGGGTGATTGATGATTAGTCCTTTCTGGGGAACAATCAGTTATCCGTACTCTTTCTGCCATGACTATTTTAGGACTTACGCAGTGATGCTACCAATAGCAGTGGATCCGGGCTGCTTTCGCTAACGCACCCTAGAGATATTAGTCTACTTTTTCAAATTCGATGGCAATTGAATAAAGTTATTGGAGAGATGGATGTGGCGATTTTTTTACAGCACAATCTAGCTTTTCCAGAATAAGATTGGGCAGAGACTTTAGCGATGCTGAAGCCGGAGTTCGCCATAGCGTTATCTGAGCATTTATTGAGCAATATTGGGAGATCATTATTTTTTCTTTAAGCTATCAGGAATCAGGAGGAAATCCGATGTTTATTAATTCAGAGGAGATCGAAATACTCAGCGTCTGCGGGATATAGCCATCCTGATGAAGCGGGATATTGTAGAAATTACCCTTTCCCTTTTACCTTACATTCAATTGCAATGATTAGATCTAATTACCATTCCCGATTTAGCCGTTTCAGTTGGTAGAGGAATACCAACTGGAGTTACCCCTACTCCCGATATAATCAAACCCTTGATTGCCTCTATCGATGACAACCTTTTGGTTTGCCATACCATAGAAAAACTCATTACAGGAGCAGGTTATCGCTTTTTCAGCATCAACGATCCTCTCAGAGCGATCGCAATTCTCTTATCTCGTAAGCCAGATTTGATCTTTTTCGATTTAGTCATGCCCAATGCCAACAGTTATGAAATTTGCGAACAGTTACGCAAGATTTCTTATTTCCACCGGACTCCAATTTTAATTTTGACAGGGAAAGACGGACATACAGATCGTCTCCGAGCCAAGTTTATTGGGGCATCATGCTTCTCAAGTAAACCAATAAATAATGACATAATATTGGAGGTAATTCATCGCCATTTAGAGAAAAAATTGATTAGTTAATATTTGTTCTTTATTTTTCAAGCAATAACCAAGTAAACAACCAGATTTTGCCATTAATTAATGAGGAGAAGATCGTGAGTACAGCCCTGATTGTTGATGATTCCTTAACAGATATGCAAATTATCACCAGTTGTTTGCAGCATGGAGGAATCAATGTCTTGATTGCCCAAAGTGGGGAAGAAGCCCTAGCTAAAATTATTAGCCAAAAACCAGATGTCATTGTGATAGATATTGTTCTACCTGGTGTGAGTGGTTTTGAACTTTGTCGGGATCTCAAGGCCAAAGCTGAAACTAGCGATATTCCCATTGTACTCTGCTCAACTAAAGGAGGTCAGATGGATAAATTTTGGGGCATGAAACAAGGGGCAAACGCTTACCTAACTAAGCCTATCGATCAAGAAGAATTAGTTCGCACAGTTAAAGGGCTAATCAAGAGCTAAAACTGACTAAAAAATCAATGTTTAACTTTTTATCCGTTCCCAATCCCTTGTCATCACTAACGAGTAAAGATGGGCAAAAGCAGGTTCCGACAAAAGTAAGCGAACAGTTTTTGCGGTTACATCTCATTCCCGATACAACTGTACTTTTACCCATCAAACAACTCACCGAGGTTTTAACTATTCCTATCGGTGAGATTGTACCCATTGCTCACATGCCTCCTTGGGTTATGGGTGTCTACAACTGGCGGGGTGAAATCCTCTGGATGGTTGATTTGCAGCACTTAATTGGGCTTACCCCTTGGTATCAACAGAAAATGGACAGATCCAATCATACAGCAGTTGTACTGAATATTAGTTCCGATCAAAGAAATTCTACCAAGAATAATAGTCAGATCCTAGGACTTGTTGTCAACAGAGTAGAAGATATTGAATGGTGTAACCCCGATTTAATTCAATCTCCTCCTCCCTCTGGAATACCAGAATTAGAAAAATTCTTGCGAGGATACTGGGTAAAACCAACTGGCGAAATTTTCGTGATTCTTGACGGAAATTCAATTGTGGCAAGAATGCCTCATTAATCCCAATTATTGATTCGATTCAACAACAATCGCTTCAAAGTAAATTGCTCGCGAACATAGTGACTAATTACCACTAGCTCCAATTAACTGCTTCTGAAATCATTAAACGAGGTAATTATGACTGAAACCACCCCTAATAATTCTGGAAAGAACAAGAGTAATAGCTTAATAAAAACTATTTCAAAGGCGGCTCTGCTAGCGTTGAATTAGACGTAATCTCGTCTATCGCTCATCGGTTAGAAACGATTTTTACTGCACTATATAGCGAAACTTTAGAGATTGACATTGACTTAGAGAACCAATTGCTCAAAGCATTTGACTGTCTGTCTGTCCCACTAAAATTGCAGATTACAACAGGTTTTTTTGACAGAGAACAAGCGTTAGCTATAGCGGATCCCATATTGAATAAGATTGAGGAAAGACTGGGAGATGCTCTAACTGAAACTGACAGTTATATTCCCACTTCGGCAGAATTGGGAGTGAATATGACATTATCTATTTTTGAAGTTGATGTAGCTGAAGGATTGGAGCGCCTTTCAGGAGTTTTAGCTAATCCAGAAAACTATGAAGTAGCAGGAGAATTAAGGGCCCAAGCGGAGGTATTTGCTGGGTTTGGTGAATTGTTAAACTTATCGGGATTTAGTGCAATTGCTACCAAAGCTTTAGCTGCATTAGAAGCTAATCCCGATTTGGCGATTCAAATTATGGAACTAGCATTGAGTGATTTTCAAGCAAGTAGAGAGGCGGTACTTACAGGAGATTATACTACGGGAGGTAGTCCTTGTGAGGCTTTGGTTATCTTAGCTGAGGGGGAGATAGGGAGTGGGGAAATAGCTAATTTCACGACTTCTATTAATCCACCGCATGAATTGCTAACCAAAGAAGCAGAAAATGCCCTCTTTTCTCTGGAGAATATATTTAGCAATCCTCCTAATCTAGACTTTCATGAAGAATCAAATGTCACAAACAATGAAATTTATTCTCCCTCACTCCCAATTTTCGAGCAAGAAGAAATTCTCGATGCCGAAGTGATTGCTGAGGCGACATCGGCAAGAGAAATACTAGCTAGAGAAGTCCCCTCATTAGAAGATATTTTTTGCAGCACACCTACGAGTTTTGAACCTGCCACTGTTGAAAGAGAATTATTACCAATTACAGAGCGTCCAGAAAATCTAGAATCCGCTCTGCAATCCATTGAGGATATTTTTGATAGCCTACCACCGATTGAGGAGATTACTTCGCTGACATCTCAGTTAGATTTGGCTAGTAGCTCAAAGGTAGAAAAATTAGTGCCAACACAGGCAAAACTTGAGTTAAGTCGCGCTGAAGTGAATCCCAGCACTGCTCTGACTTTTCCAGAAACAACATCCCCCACACATAACCTTTCCGTGCGGGTTGACATAGAGAGACTGGAAAGGATGAATAATTTAGTGGGTGAATTGGCAATTAACCGCAACAGTCTCTCTCTACAACATCAACAATTACAGGGAGCAGTTAGAGACTTATTGAATCGATTTGCACGATTTGGTTCCCTAGTGACTCTCTTACAGGAAGTATCAGATCAAATGCTAGTTAATGCTTCCAGTCTAGGATCGATCGCATCCCATTCTGGATCCGGGTTCAATCTGCCGTTATCAGTGACAAAAACAATTGATAACGGACAACGAACAACTGAAAATTCCCATTTTGACTCCCTAGAAATGGATCGCTATGGAGTATTACACTCCCGCCTCCAAGGGATTCTTGAAGAAATCATCCAGCTTGAAGAATCGGTTGATGATATTGCTATTTTCGCCAAGAAATCAGATCAAAGTCTGGAACAACAGCGACAAAGACTAGCCTACCTGCGAGATGAATTAATGTGGGCACGGATGTTGCCAATTGGAGAAGTGGTAAACCGTTTTCCTAGAGTATTAAGAGAGTTGTCTACTAACTACAACAAACCAGTTAATTTGAAACTAACTGGGACAGGAGTATTGGTTGATAAAGCTGTTTTAGAAAAACTTTACGATCCTTTACTTCACTTACTCAGAAATGCCTTCGATCACGGGATTGAATCTCCAGAAATCCGCCGAAAAATAGGTAAACAAGAAGTAGGTCAAATTGAAATTAAAACTTATCATAAAGGGAGCCAAACTATTATTGAAATTCGGGATGATGGACAAGGACTCAATACAGAAAAAATCGGCTATCGAGCCAGAGAATTAGGATTAATATCAGCAGAAGAATTAGTAACTATATCTAACAATCGGTTGTGGGAATTAATTTTTGAGCCAGGATTTTCTACAGCAAATCAAGTTAGCGCCATATCTGGAAGAGGCGTTGGATTGGATGTAGTACGACGACAATTGCGATCGCTAAAAGGAAATCTCTCTGTCACCTCGGCACCTGGAATCGGCACTACGTTTACCTTGCGCCTGCCCTTAACCCTAACAATTGCTAAATTACTCGTCTGTTTTATTGGCACAACAGCTTTAGCCTTGCCATCTGACAGTATTGAAGAAATAATCATTCCTAAAGCAAATCAGCTAAAACAATCGGGAAATCAGCGGTTTTTGCACTGGCAAGAACAACTCCTTCCTACTTATAGAATGGCTGACTTGTTAAAGTATACCTGTCCCTTGCCAGATACTTTTCCTAGTAAAGCATTGGTAGCCGTACCCTCTCCAGAAAATTGGGCACTACCTATGTTAATTTTCAAGCAGGATCGGCAAGCTTTTGCTCTGGAAATAGATCGTTTAGTTACAGAGCAAGAATTAGTAATTAAACCATTTAGTAACGCAATCTCACCCCCTAATTATGCCTACGGTTGTACCATATTAGGAGATGGTAGTGTAATTCCCGTAATTGATGCGATAGCGTTGCTGGAATTCGATCGCACTCAGATGGCAACAGTCAACCAAATTAATCCTGAATTAGTACCAGAATCCGCTCTTGAATTAGGCTTATTCGGTACATCAGCTACCCGGAAAACAGCTCCATCGTCAACCATTCTCATTGTTGATGATTCTGTTGCCCTACGCCAAACCTTAGCACTCACTTTAGAAAGAGCCGGATTTAGAGTTTTGCAAGCCAAAGATGGACGAGAAGCGCTCGAAAGATTGCAGCAAACATCATCGGTAAATCTTGTGATTTGCGACATAGAAATGCCCAATATGAACGGATTTGAATTTCTCAGCCAACGTCGAGCCGATCCTCAACTAGCTAAAATTCCCATCATTATGCTTACTTCTCGCAGCAGCAACAAACATCGCATCCTAGCCATGCAGCTTGGTGCTACCTCATACTTCACCAAACCTTACCTAGAGCAAGAATTTTTAACAGCAATTAAGGAGATAATTAGTAGTTGTTAGTTATTGGTTATTGGTTATTTGTTGTTAGTTGTTTGTCATTCCCTATTCCCCATTCCCTATTTTTACCTCTGCGTACCTCTGTGGAAACCTCTGGGAACCTCTGCGTTAAAAAAAAATAATACGCCAATCGAAACAAAATGACACAAAAACTCATTAAAATAATTCTATTTACCATCGGCAAACTCAATTTTTCTTTGCCGATTGAGAGAGTATACAAAATCTTAAATCGCACCACTATTTATGGCAGTGGCACAAATCAAGTCGGAATTGCTCATATTAGCGATCGCGAAATTACCGTAATCGACTTGCACAGGCGATTTTTCCAAGCCAGCTCAATCGACGAAGCAGAAACTAAGGGCTATCTTGTCATCCTCCAAAATACCACAGGTGAACTATACGGCATCCCCGTAGGCGAAGCACCTATTTTAATGGACGTACCCTTATCTACAATTCGAGTTATTCCAGAATCCTATCGTCAGGCTGATACACTGGAAATTGCCCGTCATGTTGCAGTAATTACTCAAGGGGAAAAATCCCTAACTGTATTTTTGTTAGATGTAGATTTAATCTTACCGAAATTACAAACAGAGAAGGCTAGATAATCTTGGAGTTATTGTAGTAAAATATTTGTGGGGTATAAATATCCCACAAATATTTTACTGTTAGGTTACTTATAATGCCAAAAAAACACGATCGCGAAAAAACTAAATCTTCCCCCAATATCACAAGCCTGGAAAAAGAACAAGACAATCTTGAAGAAAAAGAGCTAAATAATCGTCAAAAACTGAATAAAAAAGTATATGAAAAAGAATTAGTTAGGCTTCAGGTTGAATTGGTAAAATTACAGGAATGGATTAAACACAAAGGCTTAAAAGTTGTCGTTATTTTTGAAGGGAGAGATGCCGCCGGAAAAGGTGGCGCAATTAAGCGGATTACTGAATGCTTAAATCCACGAGTTTGTCGAGTTGTTGCCTTAGCTACGCCGACGGAAAGAGAAAAAACCCAATGGTATTTTCAACGCTATGTAGCCCATTTACCAGCGGCTGGGGAGATGGTACTATTTGACCGAAGTTGGTATAATCGTGCAGGTGTGGAAAAAGTGATGGGATTTTGCACCTATCCAGAGTATGTAGAATTTTTGCGATCGTGTCCGGAATTTGAATCTATGCTGCAAAGATCCGGAATTATCTTAATTAAGTATTGGTTTTCTGTTAGCGATACGGAACAAGAAAGACGATTTCAACAGCGGATTGAAGATCCAACTAAGCGTTGGAAACTGAGTCCAATGGATTTAGAATCTCGTACTCGTTGGGTTGAGTATTCTAAAGCTAAGGATGAAATGTTAGCCGCTACAGATACGAAAGAATCTCCTTGGTATGTGGTAGAAGCGGATGATAAAAAACGCGCCCGTCTTAATTGTATCGATCACTTATTGAGCATGATTGAGTATGAAGATTTAACGCCAAAACCCATTAAATTACCACCACGGCAGAAAGAAATGGATTATGTGCGTCCACCTATATCTACTCAGAATTTTGTTCCGGATGTTTATTGAATGATGAGTAATAGGGAGTAGGGAATGGGGTTTAGCAATTAGTCATTATTCATTGGCAATTAACAATTAGCTATTAGCAATTTCATCCCAATTTCATTTCTCTATGAAACAATGAATCAAAGAGAGCAGTATTATTGCGTTGATAGCTGACTTGATAGCCATTAATAGCGCCAATTTTAAACCCTAGCTGCTCCCCTCAAGGACATTTCCATGAAGAGCAAGACTTATCATTCCCCAGTATTAGGCCAACTACCTCAAATTTCCCTGGCACTTCTGACTGTAATTTTCCTAACTAATCCTACTCTTGTTTTAGCACACGCTGGACATGGGAATGAATTTAAACATGAAGAATCTGCACCCCCAAGTGCGGGAATTAAAGTAGATGGAGAAACGGTTAGACGATTGGGAATTAAAGTAGAAAAAGTTACTCGACAACGCCTAGAAATTGGTATCAAAACTATCGGTAAAATTGAAATTTTACCGAATAGAAAAGTAGAGGTTACTGCACCGATTCCTGGTAAAGTGGTGGAGTTATTAGTAAAACCTGGTAGCTTTGTCAAAGTAGGCGAACCTCTTGCAGTTTTATCTGCACCAGAATTAGTGGAATTGCAGGTTAATTCTCAGGAAAAACAGGCAGAGGCGACGGCAGATTTACAGAAAGCACAAGCGAATTTAAAGTTAGCTAAAGAAAATCGCGATCGCATCCTGAAAATAGCCGATGCTGAAATAGCCGAAGCCCAAACCCAATTAGCCGCAGCTAAAGCACAATACGAGCGAGATAAAGCTCTAGTAGATGGGGAAGGAGTCTTAAAAGTAGCCAGAGAAAACTATCAACGTCAAATCGCCATCGCCGCAGCAGAAATAGCCCAAGCCAATACTGAATTAGCCGTTGCCCAAGAACAATATAATAAAGATAAAGAATTAGCAGAAGAGGGTGCTATACCCAAACGGCAAATGTTGGAATCTCAAGCCCACTTGCAAGAAGCCAAAGCGCAATTAGCTAGAGCAGAAAACCGTCCCGAAGTATTAGCAGCAGAAACAGAAATCAGACGCGCCGAAGTAGATTTACCCCTGCGAGAATTACGAGAATCAGAAGGTAACGTAGCCGCAGCCCAAGCCCAACTGACTAAAGCCTTAAGTCGTCGGGAAGTTTTAGCCGCCGAAGCCGAAGTGAAACGCGCTCAATCTGATGTAGATTTAGGCAAATCTCGATTGAAACTTAGTAATACTAATTATCAAACTCGCTTGCAACAATTAGGGACAAAAGCTGATGCCAAAGGATTAGTAACAGTAACGGCTCCTATTTCTGGCACAGTAGCAGATAGAGAAGTAACTCTCGGTGAATCTTTTCAGGATGCGGGTGGTAAATTGATGACTATTCAAAATGATAGTCGAGTTTATGCCACAGCAAATATTTATGAAAAAGATTTAGGTAAAATTGAAAAAGGTCAACGGGTAAATGTCAGGGTAGCTAACTTACCCAAGCAAATCTTTAGAGGAGAGATTACCTTTATTAGTTCAGTTGTAGAAGGAGAAACGCGAATTGTTCCAGTCAAGGCCGAATTAGATAACTCAGAAGGGGTATTAAAACCAGGAACTTTTGCGGAATTAGAAGTTTTAACCAATCGAACACCAACGGCGATTTTAGCGATTCCTAATGAAGCCGTAGTAGAAGCAAATGGCAAAAAAATAGTATATATCCAAAATGGTAATGCTTTTCAACCTGTTGAAGTTACTTTAGGCAGAAGTACTGGGGATTTAGTAGAAGTTAAAACAGGTTTATTTGAAAACGATATAATTGTGACTCAACGCGCACCACAATTATATGCAGAATCCTTAAGAAAGGGTAACGGCAAAGATAAAAGTGAAGATAAACATACTGAAAGCGTAAAGCCTCAATCCCAAATCCCTAATTGGTTAATTATCACAGGAGGAGGAATTGCGATGCCTGCGGCGTGCTTTGCGATCGCAACTGTTGGTACTATAGCATTTTGGGCTGGTCGTCGCAGTCGTCCCAGGTTAGTTACAGTGGGGAATGGTGAGAATAATGGGTTTGTTTATGAAAGAGAGGTTTATATTGATAATCATCATGAGTCAAGTTTAGTTCAAAAAGCTGAAGTTGTTGAGGAAGTTGATAAATTTTAATTGGCTAATGGCTAATTGCCTTTTCTTTGCCCCTCGATTGCTAATTTAATTCTAATGGTAACTTTAGTAACCTACAGATTTCCTCACAATGTCGATTAACCTGTGGTTGCAAGCTAGAGATAGTAATGGGATTGGGTGGTAATTGTTCTGCAAATGATCTTCCTCGATGTATTTCATCCCAAATGGATCGCATTTGTCCTCCTCTTCCTTTACCTGGAGGATGGATACCAAAACCGGAAATAATACTACACCAAACAGGTTGGAAATGCCTGATGAGTACAGCTTCACCCCAGGCAACTAAATCTACATCCATTGCAACTACTGTAAAGTTAAAATCAGCAATATCCAGATTGTTAACTTGGCGAATTGAATTTCTATGTTCTTTTAAACGACCAACTAAACCTCCTGTAAATGTTCCTTTTCCAATACGCTTACCAGGAGTTTCTGCTTTTCCCACATAAATTGGCAGACAACAAGAGTTTTGATTAGCATAAGTGATACTTGAGTAGAGAGAAAAATTTCCACGATAGTAAAGCAAATAAACACCGAGATAACCTTGTAACTCTTCTTTTATTCGATCGATTTCAGTGAGAGGATAGGAAGGCTGTCTAGCTTGAAACTCCATTAACTGTTCCCGCAGTATTCCAGGCACTTGAAATATTTCTAAAGGCATAAATAGTTATTACTAGAGAGTAGCTATTATTTTTGGGGGCAAGTCAATTTCCTGTAAATGAGAAGCAATCCTGGCAGCAATCAGATAAGCAAGATGAACAGGTACAGCATTACCTATTTGGCGCATAGATTCACCCCAAGGATTAGGAAAGTAGTAATTATCTGGAAAAGTTTGTAATCTAGCTGCTTCTCTTACTGTGAAGTAGCGTACTTGTCCATCAGGTAAAGCCAGCATATTCTCGCCACCAGGGACACCATGTACACCTGCTTTCAAAGTTTTAGCTGGTTCATCTAAAGTACTACCTGTATGTCCTGGATAACTTTTAGCACCATTAACATAAATATGATTGATAATTTTAGAGGATAAATTGGTATTTTCAGGTGATGGGAAATCAGCAATGGTATCCCTAACTGTACGCCATGGCATAGTTATTTTACCAATAATTTTTGCTCCAAATCGTTCTAAGCGCGTCCGTAGTTTTGAGGGAATTTCTGGGCGCTGTTTGCTGGAAATATCGTGTCTTTCCCAGTATTCACCAGTTATCCATTTGTCCCAGATTAGGGAATCTTCTGAATGAGTAGCATCAGGAAAAGACCAGTTAGAATTGAAATCAGAACGAAACCCAACAATAAAAACACGTTCTCGTTTTTGTGGTACTCCATAATCAGCCGCATTCAGAAGCTTAAAGGTAACGCGATAACTCAGTTCACTGGTAGTATTACTATGATGATAGCCCTCTAATCGTACCCAATGATCTAGCCAAGATTCGTCTGGCTTGGGTAATATATCCGGATAAGTAAGCTGCCAAATAATATACTGAAAGTAATTAATAAAAGTGCGACGCATCAATCCCCGTACATTCTCGATGAGAAAAGCTTTCGGACGTAATTCACGCACTGCCCGAAAAAATTCAGGGAACATATCTCGTTTGTCCAGATAAGCACCATGATTACCACCAATAGAAAAAGGTTGACAAGGTGGTCCGCCTGCTAGGAAATCTATTTTTTCAGTCAGATGAGAATAGTCAAAATTAGCTACATCCATTTGATGGATACGCCAATTACGAATAAGGGTAATTCCTCGCTGCTGATTTTCACGGATAGTATCGCAACTGCGTTTATCCAATTCTACAAGCGCCTCATGATGAAAGCCTGCCATAGCACATCCTATCGCTAATCCTCCAGCACCTGTAAATAATTCTACTGATTTCACAAATTTAGGTTAGAGATTTTTTAGCTAGTATAACATTTTAAGTAGCTGAAGATCGCTATTACTGCTGAGTATGATTCTGGAATTCTGAGTATAATGGATTTAGGATTAGTAAACCGAATGCGATCGCAGTTTAATCGAGGTGACGCTGGTATAATAAGATCTATGGTAAATAATGGGTAACAGGTAATAATGTGTTAAACTAACTTATAGCAGTTTTTTCTCAGCACTAGGTTTAATACGAGAGATAGAATATGCCATTATCTGGTGGAGCAACTGATAAATTCGGCAACCGCTATGAAGGTCGGTGGACTGTATTCTTTATGGTTGATGTGATGGATGAAAATGCCGATGCTATTCGTCTAGAACCACCAGGAGAGGAAGGAGAAGGCGTTGAGTTTTGGATTAGCAAAGGAGATAGCCGTGAATATCACCAGGTCAAAAGGCAGTACAGTGGTGGAAATTGGACACTAGCTAATTTGGAACGTAAACAAGTTTTGTCAAATTTCTGGAAAAAACTAAAGATAGCTAGAGCAAATTGCACTTTTGTTTCTAGCGATAGAGCATTTCAGTTAGATGAACTGGCAGATCGAGCCAGGAGAGCTACCTCTTGGCAGGAGTTTCATCAAGAATTCCTCAAAGCTAATCAATCGAAACCTAGCGAACAACTTAAGAATTTTAATGAACTTTGCATTCATTGGCATAATTGTCCTGAAATAAATGCTTACGAAGCTCTTAAGCGAGTTCATGTTAAAACCATTAGTGAAGATTTGCTACGTTCTATAGTTGAAAGCAGAATAGAAACTCTAGTTGAGGGCAACCCAGCAAATATTGCTGATGTGCTGGCTCAATATGCCCTCGACAAAGTGCATTATCAATTGACAGGATACGATATCTGGAATCATCTGGAAGAACGAGGCTTTCGCCGTCGGAATTGGGCTAAAGACCGCCATGTTTTAGCTGCTGTTCAAGACGCTAACAATAGGTACATATCTCCACTTCGTGAGGCTGCTATTGCCAACCAAATAATACTCCGTGATGAAGTACAAATTGTCTTGCAAAAACTGACCAATACAGACAGAAAAAAGGGTGTATTGATCATAGGTGAAGCCGGAGTTGGTAAAAGCGGTGTTATGCTCCAAGTTTTTGAATCGCTACAAGAACAAGGATTGCCCGTTTTAGCGTTTCGTATAGACCGTTTAGAATCTACCTTATTACCTAATAATATTGATCAGCAGCTTGGGTTGCCTGGTTCTCCTGCTAATGTTTTAGCGGCTATTGCTCAGAAGAAAGATTGTGTGCTGATTATTGACCAGCTTGATGCTATAAGTTTAGCTTCTGGTCGCAATCCTCAGTTCTTCGATTGTATTTTTGAAATAATTAAGCAGGCTCAATCGCATCCACAAATGCGTCTAGTGCTAGCTTGCCGAAAGTTTGATTTGGATAATGACTATAGACTGCGGCGTTTGACAGATGAAAATGGTATTGCTGAACCTGTGACAATTCATCGTTTGCCTCATGAAATAGTTCAAAAAGTTGTTACTGAATTGGGTTTGGATGCAACACAGCTAAATAGCAAGCAGTTGGATTTGCTGTCTGTTCCATTGCACCTGAGATTACTATCGGAAGTTGCTAAAGATTCAAGTATCGATCTTCTTAATTTTAAGACTGTAAGAGATTTGTATGACCATTTCTGGCAACGTAAGCAAGAGATAATTGAGCGTGTACGTCTTTGTCGTCAGATTCAGTGGAACTCTGTTATCGATGCTCTCTGCGACTACATGAGCCGCCGACAAATTTTGTCTGCTTCACAAGACGCGATTGAGAATTGGCTTGATGATGGCAAGGTTATGGTATCTGAACATGTCTTGGTAAAAGATGGTAAGCGGTATTCCTTCTTTCATGAAGGATTTTTTGACTATGCGTTTGCTCGTCGTTTTGCAGCTCGTGGTTGTGAGTTATTGTCATTTTTAGGAACTAAAGAACAACAACATTTATTTCGACGCGCTCAGGTTCGGCAAATATTACTCCATGAACGAGAGGCAGATTTTGAACAATATCTTGACGATCTCCAATCCTTACTTACTAGGTCTAACATCCGCTTTCATATCAAGCAAGTAGTCTTTGCTCTGCTAGCAGCAATGGATGACCCCACAGCAGAAGAATGGCAAATTATAGCTCCGTTGATTGAGGATAAATCCAAGCCTATTACACAACAAGTCTGGGGTACTCTGAGGAGTTCGATTCGTTGGTTTCAACTGCTAGATTCTCTTGGAATAATAGAAAAATGGCTAAGGGATGAAAGCGGCGGATATGTTGAGCAAGCTGTAATGCTGTTGTTAAGTGTCCAAAAGCAGATACCGGATCGGGTAGTTGAGTTGGTAAAGCCTTTTATTGGTGTATCAGAAGCATGGCGCAATCGATTGGTATATTTAGTAAGCTGGGCTGATCTTGATGTGGGCGATCGCTTTTTTGCCCTCTTCCTGCAACTGATTGATGAGGGTATTCTTGATGAGAAAGGTAATAGTATAGACTTCTGGGATGGTATTTATTCGCTCCTCAAAAAATCTCCAGAGCTAACCTGCGAGATTATCGGTCACTACTTGAATCGACGTTTTAAGCTGACTAACAAATTAAATAATAACTCAGGCATTATTCTTAATATTAATCTCGATCATAGAATAGTGTTGGATAGCGCTAATAAAGCCCCACTTTCATTCGTGACTCAAGTTCTTCCATATATACTCAGAGTCATTGAGTTAACAGCTAGACAAGAAGGTAAACCTCCCTGGATCGATCGAATTTGGGGTTTCCGGAAATATGGTTTAGGCTACGACTCTAAAATAATTTTACTCAGTGCAATAGAAGCAGCACTATCAAATTTATCGGCAAATCACCCAGAGGATTTTGCCTCTATTGCCGAGGAACTCTGTAAGTCGAAATTTGAGACGATTCAGTATCTGTTAATCCGTGCCTATACCACTAACGGAAAAAGATTTGCAGATGAAGCTATCGATTATCTTTGCGAACAACCAGCACGATTGAAAACAGGATACTCATTTTGTAGCGGAAATGGTAATGCTGCTCCATATTGGGCTACCAAAGAATTGTTAGAAGTGACTACCCCACATTGTTCTGAAGAACGCTTAGTAAAACTTGAAACTCTGATTCTAGACTACTATCCTGAAGAGCTAAAATCTATTATAGATCTTAAGTATCGAGGCTATCCACAGCTTATTTTGCTATATGCTATAGATTCATCTCGACGTACAGAAATAGGTAATCGTAGGTTACAGGAGTGGAGACGCAAGTTCACAGATTCATACCCACTAAAACCACCAAAGAAAATCGCAACACCAACATCATCAGAAGATTCTCGTGTTAAATCTCCAATACCTGAAAATGCAGCCGACAAAATGACTGATGAGCAATGGTTAAAAGCTATTGCTCGTTATGATTACAATGATGGAGGTACTCGATTTCAGCTTACTGGACAAATAATAGGTGGTGCGGCTCAACTATCCATGGTTTTAGAACAACAAGTTAAAAAGCATCCAGCACGATTTGCCAAACTGATACAGAAATTTACACATAATATAAATTCATCGTACTTTGATGCCATTTTACGCGGTATTGCTGAGGTTGGGTTAGATCTAGAAACTGCATTTCAGGTATGTCAATACTGTCACCAACTACCCCACAAGCCTTGTGGTAGATCGATTAGTGATTTATTTAATAAATTAGCGGAACTACCTTGGAGTCAAGAGGCTTTAGACATATTAATCTGGTACGCATTGGTAGATCCCGATCCGGATCTGGAGTTATGGCGGACTAAAACTTCAAGTGGAGAGATTTACTACAATGGTGATATTCTCATGGCAGGAATTAATTCTACACGAGGTAGTGCGGTAAGTGCGATCGCAAAACTTATTTTTGCTGATATAAATCGTGCAGCTTATTTTCTAAACTCTATAGAACAGATAGTTAAAGACTCCTCAACTGCGGTTAGATCCTGTGCGGTTGAAGCACTAATTGATCTATTAAATTACGATCGAGATTTAGCTGTCAGCTTGTTTCAACAACTATGTGAAACAGAAGAGGTATTGTTAGGCACTCAGACAGTAGAGTACTTCCTATACTATGCCATACCAACCCATTTCCAACAACTGGCATCGATTCTTGAACGGATGATTATATCTGAGAATCCAGAAGTTGTGGGAGTTGGTGCTAGACAAGCATGTTTAGCATCTTTGGATATTCAAGAAGCGCATTGGCTAGCAGAAATTTGCTTGTCTGGTACAGAAGATCATCGTCTAGCTGCTGCTGAGATATTTATTGCCAATCTTACCCGTGCAAATTGTCGAGAGTTTTGTGAAACTGCATTAGTTCAACTCTTTCACGATTCCAGTGAAAAAGTACGTTCTGAGGCAGCTAAATGCTTCTTAAACTTTGAAGGAGGGCAACTGGGTGAGTATATCAGTCTAGTTGATAAATTTATTGATAGTCCAGCCCTTTATAATGGCGACGACAACTTAATTCGCGCCTTGGAGAAGACTACGGCTAAACTGCCAGATGCTGTTACTTATCGAGTCTGCGAGTGCTTTTTCAAAGACCTCCAATGCCGCGATCCTAACCTTCACAATTTTAGAGAATTGACAGCAGAAAAAGTTAGTAAGTTACTTGTGAAATTGTACGACCAAACTAAAAACCAGCAATTAAAATCAGACTGCCTTAACCTAATTGACATTATGGCTGAGATGGAAGTTTACAAATTAACTCAAGTGTTAAATGAGTATGAAAGATGAAATGAGAGTATAAATTTAATATAAATCTATACTCTCATTTCATCTCAATTTCATCTTGACGTGTCATCCTAGATAAATCTAACACTTATCTAAACATGCTAAGTGAAATTATCAAATGGTCGATCGCACGTCGTTGGTTAGTAATTATGGGTGCAATTATCGTCACTTTTTGGATATTCCAGACGATAATTAAAATGCCTTTGGATGTATTTCCAACCTTTGCGCCTCCCCAGGTGGAAATTCAAACGGAAGCAGCGGGACTTGCGCCAGAGGAGGTAGAATCTTTAGTCACATTACCAATTGAAAGTGCCATTAATGGGACACCAGGGGTAACAAATGTTCGCTCTTCCTCGGCGGCGGGAATTTCTGTACTTAAGGTAATTTTTAATTGGGGTACTGATATTTATCAAGCCAGACAATTAATAACGGAACGTTTACAACAAGCCCAAACTAAATTACCAGAAGGCATCGAAACACCACAAATATCACCGATTAGTTCCCCTGTTGGGACAGTATTGCAATATGCTTTTACTTCGGAAACTACATCTTTAATGGAAGTAAGGAGGATTGTTGATTGGCAAGTAACTAACCGCCTCTTAGCTGTTCCCGGTGTCAGTCAAGTGGTAGCTTATGGGGGTGATACGCGGCAATATCAAGTGTTAGTCAATCCAGCTAAATTACAAGCTTATAATTTATCCTTAGACGCAGTAAGTGAAGCCGTAGCTGCTGCTAATGTTAATGCACCAGGGGGCTATTTAATTACACCAGATAGGGAAAAATTAATTCGGGGTATAGGCAGGATTGAATCTATCGAAGATTTACAAAAATCAGTAATTACCGCTAGAGATGGTACGCCGATAAAACTTAGTGATGTGGCTGAAGTAAAAATTGGTGCAGCTATCAAACGGGGGGATGGTAGTTTTAACACTCAAAAGGCGATTATCGTCATGATTAATAAGCAGCCGCAAGCCGATACTCCTACTGTCACCCGTGCTTTGTCAGCAGCAATGGCAGAAATTAAGGCAGGTTTGCCTAAAGATATTAAAGTTACCGCTACTTTTCGTCAAGAAAACTATATTGATTCTTCCATTGAAAATGTCAAAGAGGCTTTGTTTGAAGGTAGTATTATTGTTGCTCTAATTCTGATTCCATTTTTGATGAATTGGCGCAACTTGGCGATTTGTTTAACTGCCTTACCCTTATCTTTACTTATCGGTGTTTTACTTCTCAATTGGTTAGGACAAGGTTTAAATACTATGACATTAGGCGGGTTGGCAGTAGCCATTGGTTCCGCTGTAGATGATGCTATTGTTGATGCGGAAAATGTCTATCGTTGTTTGCGGGAAAATAAGTATTCACCTCAGCCACGTCCAGTTTTAGATGTGGTTTTTGATGGCTGTCAAGAAGTTAGAGATTCCGTATTTGGCGCTACTATTATTACGATAGTTGTATTTTCCCCAATTTTTGCTTTAACTGGCGTAGAAGGGAGTATTTTTATTCCAATGGGGTTGGGATATATGGCGGCTGTGATTGCTTCGAGTCTCACCGCTTTAACTGTAACTCCAGCATTATGTGCGATTCTTTTACCCCACGGACATTTGCCAGAAGAAGAACCTTGGATAGCTAGATTTTTTAAAGTTATTTATTTCCATGTCATTAGATTTTCTTTAAGAAGTTCAAGTCTAATTTTAGTAAGTTCTCTAGCTCTTTTAATTGCATCTATTATAATTGTCCCTACATTAGGAAGAATCTTTTTACCAGAATTTCAGGAACAAACTTTAGTAAATACCATTACCCTATATCCCGGTGTATCTTTAGAAGCTACTAATAATGCAGGGGCTGCAATTCAAGATGCACTCAAAGGTGACCCCAGATTTCCCTTTATCCAATTAAGATCCGGACGTGCGCCGGGAGATGGAGATGCAGCAGGAGTGAATTTAGCACATATCGATATAGAAATTAGTAGGGAAGGGATGAAAGATAGAGAAAAAAGTTTAGCTAAATTACGGGAAGAATTTAATAAATTACCAGGAGTAGCCCCTAATATCGGTGGCTTTATCTCTCACCGGATGGATGAAGTTTTATCTGGGGTACGGAGTGCAATTGCCGTAAAAATATTTGGCCCAGACTTAGAACAACTTCGCAGTTTAGGCAAACAAGTTAATGATATTATGCAGAATGTAGAGGGAATTGTTGATTTACAATTAGAACCACAAGTACCAATAGAACAGATTCAAATTAAATTCGATCGCGATGCAGCTAGTCGATACGGTTTAACTGTCGGTAAACTATCGGAAATTACGGAAACTGCCCTGAATGGCAAAGTGGTTTCTCAAATATTAGAGAATCAACAAACTTTTGATTTACTTGTCTGGTTACAGCCAGAATACCGCGCTAATTTAGATACCATTAGCAATTTATTAGTTGACACTCCCACTGGCACGAAAATTCCTTTAGCCGCAGTTGCTACCATCAACTATGGTACTGGACCGAATACCATTAACAGAGAAAACGTTTCCCGTTTAATTGTCGTGGCAGCAAATGCTAAAGGTAGGGCTTTACGGAATGTAGTCAATGAAATTAGGCAAAAAGTCCGACAGCAAGTCCAGATTCCAACGGGATATTATATTGAGTATGGAGGTCAATTTGAAGCAGAAGCAAGGGCAACGGAAAATATTTTAGTCACTAGTGCTATTGCCTTTGTGGTAATTACAGTAATTATGTATATTTCGGTTAAGTCTATTCCTTCAACTGCGATGATTATGATTAATTTACCTTTGGCTTTAGTTGGGGGTGTCATTGCGGTGGCTTTGACTGGGGGTATTGTTTCGATTGCTTCGTTAGTTGGGTTTGTGACTTTATTTGGTGTGGCAACTAGAAATGGTTTACTTTTGGTGGATAATTACAACAATAAGTTTGCTGAAGGTATGGGATTAAAGGAGTTGATAATTAAGGGTTCGATGGAGAGGTTAAATGCGATTTTAATGACGGCTTTTACTTCGGCTTTGGGTTTAGCACCTTTGGTGGTAGAAGGTGGGGCAGGGAAGGAGATTTTACAGCCTTTGTCTGTGGTGGTTTTGGGGGGGTTATTTACTTCGACGGCTTTGACTTTGGTGGTTTTGCCTGCTTTGTATGGTAGGTTTGGGAAGGTTTTGTTGGGTAATCGGTGAGGTTTGATGGTTTTTTTTAATGCAAAGAGCGCAAAGGAAGGCGCAAAGGGCGCAAAGGTTTTTTTAAGTCTTGGGTTGGGTTTTATGATTTTTTGGAGGTGTTGTGATGAATTTGTTTAAGTTGGGTTTGGTGGTGATTGGGAGTTTGGGATTGTTTTGGTTGGGGGGGTGTGGTAGTGGGAGTGAAGTTGGTAATTCTTCTAATACTTCTGCTGCTTCTCCTTCAGAATCTAGTGCTAAATCTGACGATGTAAAATCATCTAAAGGTGGTGAAGTTGTGGAGTCGGGGAAGTATCACTTAGAGCTTGTACCTGAGAATGAAAATAGCGGTACTCACTTGGATTTATTCCTCCAAAAAGGTGACAATCATGAAGCAATACCGAATGCTAAAGTAACAGCTCAAATTCAGCTACCAGATGGAACCCAAAAAACTCTAAACCTCTCCTATGATGCTGAGGGAAAACATTATGCGGCTTTGCTTCCTGGGAAAGCCACTGGTGAGTATCAGGTGAAGATTACAGCAGATATTAATGGTGAAAAAGCTGAAGGTAGGTTTAGCTTTAGTAAATAGTGTAAGCTGCCCTTGCGTCTAAAGTGGTTATTACGAAATCGTGAAATCGTTGTAGTGCGAGCGTCCTCGCTCGCGAGGATATAAAGTTTAAATGCTCCAGCAGCTTAGTGACTTTTCCAGACTAACAATAGGGGTAACAGATACCGAGTTTATGAGGTGTATTTTATCCAGATGAATGTCGCTATATTTCATTGGAATTTCATAAATACCTGTTAATTTAGTCAATAGAAAGCATTTTGAGCCAAATTATTAAGGAGAACACTTATGAAACGGCTACTTTGCACAGCTACATTAACCTTAGCATTAACCTCATTAGTTCCTGCTGCACGGGCATATCACAACCCTAGCGCTTATCAAAATGTTACGCATTTTGTTCACAGTGGCGCACATCCTAATAGCGCTCGCGTACCCAATGCCACTCATCATTTTGAGCTAAAGGTTGCGGGAAATACTATTTCTAAACTCTCGATTCATTTGCCTGAAGGTATCAGGATTAGTCAGGGAATCGAGGTGACAGATGATGGAGGAAATAAGATTGATGCCACTATTTCAATCAATGACACAAACGCGACAATTGCTTTTACCCAACCCGTGTCTCCTGGCACTAGACTGTCAATTGAAATGA
The DNA here is from genome assembly GCA_003511885.1 of Cyanobacteria bacterium UBA11153. Taxonomy (GTDB): domain Bacteria; phylum Cyanobacteriota; class Cyanobacteriia; order Cyanobacteriales; family Coleofasciculaceae; genus Limnofasciculus. The sequence goes on along the minus strand of DOIX01000117.1, from coordinate 58,768 downwards.
AGGGAGTTAAAACGCCATTTTATCTGGCTCACGATTGGCTTTATCATGTATTTATTACCCAAGTTGGCATGACAGCACAGATACCAATTGGTACAGCCAATATCCAAACTTACAACTAAATTGAGATCTATTAGTAGGAGCAAGTATACTACAAAAAGTTAGCCAAAAAGCTTGTAGTAAGCGCTTAAGCGCTTACTACGAACCTCAATTCTAGATCAATTACTTCTATGAGAGTACTACTACTTGAAGATGAACCAGATTTAGGTGCTGCAATTAAACGTACCCTAAACCAGGAAAAATATATAGTTGATTGGGCGCTAGATGGTATGGAAGCTTGGGGTTATTTAGAAATCCCAGATACTCATTATACCCTGGCTATTTTTGACTGGTTAGTACCTGAAATTTCGGGGTTAGAATTACTGCGTCGGTTGCGGAAGCAAAAGAATCCATTGCCTGTATTAATGCTAACGGCTAAAGATGAATTACAAGACATGGTAACAGGTTTGGATGCGGGGGCAGATGATTATTTAGTCAAGCCCTTTAGAATGGCAGAACTTTTGGCAAGATTGCGGGCACTTCAGCGGAGAAGTCCTCAAATTCAACCTCAACAACTTCAAGTTGGTAATCTTACTTTAGATTATGGTAGTTATAGTGTTTTTCGGATCGATTATGATGGTAATAAACAGGTTGTTTCTTTGACTAATAAAGAATTTCAACTTTTGGAGTATTTTATGAATCATCCTAACCAAATTGTTACTAGCGACCAAATTCGCAATCAACTTTGGGATATGGGTGCGGAGCCTATTAGTAATGTGGTGGCGGCGCAAATGCGTCTCCTGCGCCGCAAGCTTGAGTCTATGGGTTGTGCAATTCCTATTGAAACTGTTCATGGTTTGGGCTATCGTTTAAATTTGCAAAATATGGCTAATGGCTAATGGCTAATGGTTAATCGCTAATCGCTAATCAAGCTTCTTTAGTCCTGAACTTTTTTACAAATATTATGAGTATAGATAAAGAGTATAATCTTTTTGCCAAAACTCGCTGGCGATTGGCGCTTTATTATTCGGGAGTTATGGGTTTAATTTTGAGTCTGTTGGGGTTTGGTGTTTATAAGTCTATCGCTCACGCTCATTCTGTTACTCTAGATAGGGAGTTAGAATCAGTAGCAGGGACATTGCATGATTCTCTGGAACTTAAACTTAAGCAACCTGGAAGGTTGGAACCTATTGTTAGAGATTTTTTGCCTAATTTCTGTTTGGTTGGTACTAGTTGTGTTTTGGACAATGCTAATCGACAACGCCACGTTGTTAGTGCGATTGATGGAGGTAGTTATTATGTTAAAATTTTCGATCTATCGGGAAGTTTAATTGCGATCGCAGGTAGTTATCCTTCAGGAATCTCCCCTATTTTAAACAAAGAATATAGCCAGAATATATCTGATAATGATGGTAATTTATATCGCCAAATTTCTCTATCTCTCCATACCCAGGATAGTCAAGATTGGGGATATTTTCAGGTAGGACGATCTTGGAAAGATTTTGAAGATTATCTCAAAACTGTGAGATGGGTATTGATATTGGGTATCCCAATTTCATTGATTATAGTTGGTAGTGCTAGTTGGTGGTTAGCGGGGTTAGCGATGGAACCTATTTATCGATCTTACCAACAAATTCAACAGTTTACTGCTGATGCTGCCCACGAATTACGCACTCCTTTAGCCGCCACACAAGCTACGATAGAATCAGCTTTATTAATCCCTGATTTAGAGCAAAAAGAGGCGCGGGATATTTTAGGAACCATTGAACGTCAAAATCGACGTTTAACTCAGTTAGTTGCTGATTTGTTATTATTGAGTCGTATGGATCGAGAAGCTATCCAAATTCGGAGGGAAAAGTGCTGTTTGAACGATATAGTGAGCGACTTAGTAGAAGAATTTACGCCCTTAGCGATGGCTTCTAAAATAACTATAACATCTGACGTTCGTGTCAAAAATAATTTGGCAGTATTAGGAGATTCAGCACAACTTTATCGGCTAGTTTCTAATTTAATTGTTAATGCGATTCAATATACTCTAGCGGAGGGGAATGTACGGGTTATTTTAGATAGTCGCGATCGCATCGCGGGCGCTTCGCGCCATCGCAATGCTATCATTCAGGTACAAGATACAGGTATTGGTATTCCTCCAGAAGAACAATCGCGCATATTCGATCGCTTCTATCGTATCAAAAGCGATCGCTCTCGCCGCACTGGAGGCTCCGGATTGGGATTGGCAATTGCTAAGGCGATTGTTCAATCCCATCAAGGTACTATTCACGTTGAAAGTAAGGTGGGTGTTGGTAGCACTTTTACGGTTGAGATGCTACTTGTTAATGGTTAATTGCTAATTTAGGAGTTACGCAGCAACTATTTTGAGTCTGTTGAAAAATCTTCATTACAGAACTATAGCAGCAGCCAATTGCCGAGATCAAGGAGATTTTTCCTGATTCACTCGCTCAATTTGACGGGCAAAATATGTTTCCTGATGCTGCAATAACTTAGCTAAATCCAATCCTTGCTGAAAATATTCCAAAGCTTTAACATAGTTTTTCTGATCTAAATAAATCTGTCCCATTTGATCGTAAGCATTCATTAAGCCAAAGGCATTATAAGATTGCTGTTCAACCCAAACAAGAACTTCATAAACTTGTAATGCCACCTCTGGTTGATCGTCAGCAGAGTAAAGTTTACCTAGCCTTTCTAAAGCATCACTAGCCTCAGCAAACTGATTTAACGCCAAGGCTTCTTTATAGGCTTCCTGGTATATTTCCGAAGCTTTTTCTGCTTTATCTAGGGCTTCATAATCGGTTGCGATCGCAATTTTCAAACCGGGAACCTTAATTAGCTCTTCTGGATTGCGGTAAAGTGCTAGTAATTGTTCTTTCATCAGCAAAGATTTTTCCCTTTGCCGGGATTGGTTATAAATATTAATTAATTCTTCTATATAAGCTATTTCATTAATGTGATTGCTATTTGTTTGCGCTAGATTCAGCAACTCTTGATAAGTCCCCGCTGCTTGGGCATAATCAAACCATGCTAAATGTAATTGGGCGATGATTTTGAGAATTTCTTCTTCCTCTTTCTCGTCTTGCCGCTGACGACTATCAGCTAAAATTTGATTGTAGATGGCTAAAGCTTGCCCAGGTACTCGTACTTGGAGATAAGCTTTACCTAAAGCATGTAACAAAGGTTTATCTAAACTGCCTTTTGCCTCAGCTTCCTGTTGAATGGTTTTCAATCTGGATGTAATAAGCTGTGTCTCTGGTTTATAATTTTTGCTCCAGGCAATTTCCCCAACTCTACCCAAAGCTGGTACTTCTTCTAGGGGACCTCCTAGTACCCGGCGCAAGCGAATTTCCCGATACCAAATTTCAAATGCTTTGACTTTATTTCCACCATTAATTTCAGCGTTTGCTTCATTATTCAATTCCGCCAAAGCTTCCCTTAAATTGTATTCTTCTAAGGGACTTAAAGGTCTTTCTACTGGTGGATTTGGCAAGAGGGGGTCATTATTTGTTGGGATTTCTAGTGGGTTTAAAATCGGTGCTTCTATCTGTCGATTCCTTTGGGCTAATGTTACTGAACTAAAAGATAATAGTAAAATAAAAGTCCATATACCTGTTAAGATACCTGACTTCCACCACATCCCCGACTTCTTTAAGAAGTCGGGGATGTAAAAATTGGTTTGTAAATGGTTGAATTTCATAATCATCGTACTACTCATAACCCGATTGACGATATACTTAAGGATAAAGTTTCTGCCCAGAGCGGATCCCAAAAAGCGATCCTAAATAAGTACAATAAGTCGGAATCTAGATTCATCTACCGTTGTCACCATAAATCCGCCCAATTTTATGACTAAACCAAGATTATTTTCCCTCATATTGGCGATCGCGATCGCCCTCTTGAGTACTTTCACCACAGGTTGTACCCAAGTCATCACCGCCCAACAGCGTACCTTTCTCGACTTATCCCTCAACTTCTTAGGCGAGTACAAACTCCCTGACATGAAATACGAGGATACACCTGTGGGCGGCTTATCTGCCTTAACTTATGACAGAGGGCGCGATCGCATTTTAGCTCTTTCTGACGATCGTTCCAATCTCGCACCAGCCAGATTTTACACTCTCGCTCTCACTATCAACAGCAAAGATCCCGAAAAAATAGGTATTGCCGACATCAAAATTGAAGATGTTACCTTCATTAAAGATGAAAATGGCAAAAACTATAGCCCAGGAAATATTGACCCCGAAGGCATTGCTTTGTCTCCGAAAGGAACGGTATTTATTTCCAGTGAAGGAGTTCCCAGTAAAGGTATTGCACCATTTATCCGAGAGTTTGACCAAAAAACCGGACAATTACAGGAAAACTTACGAATTCCGGATCGCTTTCTCTCCAATAATAATACAGCGGAAGCCCAAACACCCCGTGGCGTACAAGAAAACTTAGGCTTTGAACCCTTAACATTAGAACCCAATACTTTAGCCGCAGCCAGTGGGGATCCCTTTCGTCTATTTACTGCTACAGAATCCGCTTTAATTCAAGATACTTTACCATCGAACTCAACAGAAAGTCCCAGAATTCGTCTCCTCCACTATTTACTAGGAGGAACTATTCCCCCCATCCTAGTTGCCGAACATTTATATCTGCTCGACTACCCTCCTCAAGGGGCGTTAGATAATGGTTTAACCGAATTAATCGCCTTGGATACAGGGGGTCATTTTCTTAGTTTAGAGCGGAGCTACGGTTTATTGGGGAATGGAGCTAAAATTTATCAGATTACCCTCGGTGGTGCTAGCGATACTTCCAGTATTGTCAGTTTTCAAGAAGACATTTCTACTATCGCTCCTGTCAAAAAACAATTGCTCCTAGATTTAACTGATTTGGGGATTTATCTGGATAATTTGGAAGGGATGACTTTCGGTCCTCGCCTGCCAGATGGTAGTCAGAGTTTGATTTTAGTCAGCGATAATAATTTCAGCAATTCTCAGGTAACGCAATTTCTTTTATTTAGTCTCAAAACTTAAGCAAAAGAACTAGCAGGAATCATCCATAATGACTTGATTAATGATTGGGTTCGCCATCGAGTAGACTTTGGCTTATGGTTGTCTGACTCTTTGGCGATGATTAATGGGTATTTGTCAGAGATGATTGAGAATTTTTGAATTTTTTAATTGAAACTTGGATAGCGAAAGCAACCAACCCAACAGCGACAAAACCAAAAACAAAGGTGGCGAGGCTAGCAACACCTACTACCAGAGTACGGACTGCGATCGCAATATTCATAGCTGTGACATTGGCACTGGGGAGAGGTTTACTGGCAAAGTTTTGGGCGATGGCAGCAGTGAGAAAGTAGCAACCTGTGGCTAATCCACCTGCAATCAAGGCTGATGTCAAACAGCGTAATGGTGCAGGTAGATTTTCTTCGTTGTTAGTGGGTTGGGTGTCTGGGTTGGGTGTGGGAGTGGAATTCGTCATCTCAATTTTGGCAGGATTTTCCTTGATAATTGGATATTTGGGTCTTCGGGTAAGTCCGATCCATTATACAGCAGTGGCTCAGGCTATTTGCCAGTTCTCAAACAGTTTATGGTGTAATTGCACCAGCGAGAAGTGCTATAACTGTCAACTGTCAACGGCACTCTGAATTTTGGGGAACGAATGGGGCTGGGGAAATGTCATTGGTTAGTGGTAGGTTTATCTCTAGTTCCCAAACCAATGATTTTTTCCAGACACAGGGTTGATTGACATTGCTTAGATTTGAGAGGGAATTACAATCGGGTTTAGTTCCTAATTATCTACAGATGGTTATAGCGATGGTGAAAATATTATTTTCCATACCCCATAATTCCCAGAGGATATCTATTTTGCTACTTGGCGTGAGCTGGGGAATTTTTTCTCTCCTAACTCCTCAACCTTCATTACCACAACCATTAGTAGCACCAATGCCATCATTAGTACCCTTAGAAATAGACTTACTTAAACCTAATGAGTCACTACCAAGACCGGGTATTATTACTATAAATAGTATCTCCCAAACTGATATCTCCGATCCTAGCTTCTGGTGGGCACGAGAACAGTTTAATGAGATTGGTGGGAAGCTTTTGACTAATTGGATTGCTTATCAAGATCAAAAACGAGTGGATCTTGTTGTCAGCCGTCAACCGTGGACGCTGCTAGACTATTTGGACAGATACCGCTTTGTCAATCGGTTTGGCACGGTTGCCAGAGATTATCAATATAATGTGAGAGTCTTCAACGATCGAGCAGCTCTCCTGGCAACCTATACATGCAATTACACTCAAAATGAACCAGTCTGCGAGTTATTATTCTCTGATTCTTCAGGTCAAAATGGTTTACCCGTCAGTCGCTGAAAGGGCATGGGGAATAGAGTAATGGGAAGTGGAAAAGCGGATGCCCTGGTGGAGAATGGGAAGTGGAGAGGGAGAAAATTTTGACTTCCCCACTCCCCGCTCACCCAAAGACGTAAGCTGCGGCGCATCTAAATT
>DOIX01000117.1:34549-52014 GCA_003511885.1 Cyanobacteria bacterium UBA11153 | reverse complement strand
ATTGGATAGTAAATTTATCGAAAGGGGTGTGGGGTGTGGGGTGTAGGATGTGGGGATATACAAATTAAATGCGTAGCAGCTTACCAGTAAACAAGATGTAAATCACACAAAATTCTGCCCCAAGTCATATATGTGGTATGCCATTTTCCAGTAAGAGTTGGGGGATTATTTTTGCAGCCAGTCGTCAGCGGTTATTTCCGCAACTAACCCCTCATCCCCTCAGCCCGAATCCCTATGAATAGCGAATTACTACAAAAAGTCCGGATTATCGATCCGGTTTCTCAAACTGACAAATTGGCTGATGTACTTATCGTAAACGGTTCGATCGAAGCCATTGCCGCCAAAATTACTGAGTACCCCACTAATACAGTGGTACGAGATTGTCAGGGACTTATTTTAGGCCCTGGATTGGTAGATTTATACAGTCATTCTGGACAACCAGGATTTGAAAAGCGGGAAACTTTGTCGTCTATCTTGACAGGAGCCACCATAGGTGGGTTTACCCGGTTAACTATTTTGCCGGATACCTTACCTCCATTAGACAATCTGGCGGGATTAGCCAGATTGCGGCAAGAGGAATTCCAGAATAAACATATTTCCTCTCCTCTCCCTCTACCTCCATCTCCTCCTCATGTTCATTATTGGGGAGGAATAACTTTAGGATTGGAAGGGCAACAAATAACTGAATTTGCCGAGTTAGCAGGAGGGGGAGTTGTGGGTTTTGCTGATGGTCGTCCCTTATCCAATTTAATTTTAGTCAAACGGGTGTTGGAGTATCTGGAACCTTTTGCGAAAACGGTGGCATTATGGCCTTGCGATGTTAAGTTGATGGATAATGGGGTGATGCGAGAAGGCATTGACTCAATTCGTTTGGGCTTGCCAGGAAATCCTGCGATCGCAGAATCTGCTGCTTTGGCGGCATTATTAGAAGTAGTGGCGGCTACGACAACTCCAGTACATCTGATGCGGATTTCTACCCGTCGCAGCGTCGAATTAATTCAAAATGCCAAAGCCCAAGGTTTGCCTATCACGGCAAGTACTACCTGGATGCACTTGCTTTTTAACACCAAAGATTTATACTCTTACGATGTCAATTTACGTTTAGAACCTCCTTTAGGCAATCCATCAGACCAAATTGCCCTGATTGAGGGAGTCAGAGAGGGGATTATTGATGGAATTGCGATCGATCATACTCCCTACACCTACGAAGAAAAAACTGTTCCCTTTGCCGAAGCACCTCCCGGTGCAATTGGTTTAGAACTCGCCCTGCCTTTACTGTGGCATAATTTAGTGGAAAAAGGTGGCTGGTCGCCCTTGGAACTATGGCGATCTCTTAGCACAAATCCGGCATTTTGTCTACAACAACAACCTTATGCGATTGCACCTGGTAAACCTGCTGAGGTACTTCTCTTTAATCCTCAACAGACTTGGAAAGTGGGGACAGAGACTCTCAAATCCCTATCTAGCAATACCCCCTGGCTGGGGCAACAAATTACAGGGCGTGTCGTGCAAACCTGGTGTTAGCAGTTGAACAGAAAATGCTACAAGTTCTAGATTGGGGAATAGGAAATAGGGAATTAGATTCCCTATTTACCCCAACCCTCAACTAGCGCTATATCAACTAGTCGCCAAGCTTTCAATGTCTCTTTTTTACCCTTAGCTGTAATTGGTTCACAAGGTTCAACTGTTAAGCGATCCCTCATTTCTTGATAGACAGTATCTGAAATAGTAATTTCTCCTGCTGGAGTCGCACCCTCTAATCGTTTGGCTGTATTAACAACATCTCCAATCACCGTATAAGTACGAACCCCTTCACTCCCGAATAATCCTTCAATCACATTACCAGCATGGACAGCACATCCAGTTCCAATCCCATAAGGAGCTAGTGTTTTTTTAGCTACGTTTTGCATAGATAAAGCCGCAAAAATTCCTTGCTGGGGTGTCGCATAAATTGCCATAATTTCATCTGCTGTAAATGTGATACGTAAAGGTTGATATTCAGCAGCAACTGGTTCTACAGAGCGATAGTAATGATTGAGAACAGCAGCAACTAAATCAGGTGATGTCTGTTCGCACCAACTAGTAAAACCGCGAATATCCATAAATAGAATAGTGCGATCTCGTCTTTGAAAACTTAAGTCTTTGGGATTGGTAATCGCAGTATTAACTACATAGCTTCCCATTCCCCACTCAGCTAAATTTCGCAGTACTTGAGTTGTCGCTTTTAGCTGTTCTTCCTGTCTGGTTATCTGCAATCGCTGTAACCCTAGCAACAAACCCAAAAATAACATACTCCCGATTAAAAATTTGTCTGCGGCATTAGCTCGATAATGCCATATTTGTGCGAGATTAATCATCTCTCCATCTTGATTTAATCTCACCGCAACTAAAAAAGCAACAACTAGCAGAGTGCGAGTCAAACTTTCCAGAGGAATAATCCAATTAGCAGCAGTCTTAGACCAGTGGTAGCGGATTCCCTGCAACGTAGCAATTACTAAAGAAAAAATCCACAATACATAGTGATTTAGTTCGGCAAAAAATGCTAGCTTATCAATCCATATATCGACTAGCGTGTAGGTAGTAACACCAATTAAATTACCCCAAAAACGATGAGATGTTGAGCGAGAAAGATACCAGGATTGTAGTATCATGGCTACGATCAGAAAATAGGTAGCTAGGTCTGTGACATACTTAAACCAACCATATAAAGTCAGCTCAGTTATAGTAGCAAAAATTAAAAAATGACCGCTGTTACTAAGAAACTCGTTTAAGAAGGCATTGAGTCGAGTGCCGTTTAGTTTATAATTTAAAACAGCTTCTAATCTTTTTTCAGACGATTGTGACGGTGGCAATGACACTAAAAATGTCCTCATTTAACAATAAATAAAATGCAGCGTTAACAGTATTATTTTCGCTAATAAAATAAAATCAACTGCACCCTATCTATTCAAAGGAGTTTCATATCTGAGATATTGCCCACCATCTCTTAATTAGATTAGATTAAAGATATTGGTGGGCAATCTTCTAGATAATTGAGCCTCTAGAAACTAAAAGTTGTCCGAATCGCGCCAATCACCTCATCTTTATTATCGCTATTATGATCGGGAGCCGTCAACCAGATAATTCCTGGAGTAATAGAGATATTATCTGTTAGCTGATACTGATAGAAGGCTTCAATGTGTAAAGAAGTATCTGGATCGTCACCAATTTGCGCTTTAAGAGCATTACTCACATCAGTCACTTTTGGTTCCATACCCACAATTAGACCAGCAACATTACCCTCTTTACCCAAGTCTGGTGCTGCTAAAGTTACAGCCCAATTCCAAACTTTTAAATCTCCTCGATCGATAGTACCACCCAATGTCGATAAAGTGCGAGTCGCGGTATAACCAACCCAACCTCCTAAGAATAATTTGGGATTAATCTGGAAGGATGCTTGTAAACCATAAGCATTACTTGATGTTGGTAAACTCAAACCACTAAATGGTTGTAATGCGGTAGGTAAATTGGAGTTATCAGCTAAAGCAGAACGTAAATTAGCACGATTACTACCTGCACTGAGATCGCTATTATAAGCGTGGATGTAAGTTAAACCCAATGTCAGTTTATCAAACGGTTTAAAGGTTAATTGTGCCATCGCCCCATAAGGACCATTGAATAAACCTGCATCTTCTCCTGGATTAGCTGCATCACTGGCTAAATAGCCTAAACTCAGTTCCAAAGCATCGCTAAATTTGTGATTGATACCGATTCCAGCACCATCAAGTAACTTATAAATTGGGTTACGAGTACCAAAGTTAGAAATTGCACCACTATCACCATCTCCATCAATATAGGGATTGACGGTATTAGTAAAATCATCCGGTGCGCCAGCATTTGCTTCCAAAACAACTGTGGTTTTTTCACCTAGAGGAAACTGATAAAGGAGCGCATCAATTCCCACATCATTACCGCCACCTGCTTCAAAAGTTCCAGCCGAAAATCTTAAATCTCCTTCTGGAGTAAAGGTAGATGTATTAGAAAATGCAGGTAAGTTTGAGGCTTGGAGTCGGGTTCTCAGTAAATCTTTACCTGTGAAACTAGTGTCAAAATTGAGACGAACGCGATCGCCAAATGCGGTAACTTTATCTATATTACCACCTTGCGCATTTTCTCCCCCTGCTACACCTACTAGGGCAAATATTGCTGTACCATTCAATTTTGTTGTGGTAGAAAATTGATGGTCCTCTAAAAAGCTTGTCCTTCCTTCCAGGTTATCAACTCTCCCTGTCAAAGTTTGTAATTCGGCTTGAAATTCTTGGACTAGCCGTTGCAAACTGGCTACATCTCCACTATCAACATTACTATTACCTTGACCAATCAAACGTTCAACTTGACTCAAACAAGCATTCAACCCAGCGGCGAATTCGTACCTAGTCATCGCGCGATTACCGCGAAAAGTACCATCAGGGTATCCTGCGATACAACCATACCTTTCCACCAAGTTTCGTAATGCTTCATAAGCCCAATCTCCCGGAGAAACATCCCGCAGTTGAGATACATTGGTAACTTGAGACATGGAGTCTGTGTCTTGGCTATATTCCTCGATTTGTCCTAGGATGCTACCCGATTGCTCAGTTACGGGAGCTGACTTCCCTAGATCCTTTTGTGTCGCAGACTCTTCTGACTTATTAAAATTTATTAGCAATCCTTCTCTCAGATTAACACCGGATAATTGAGAAGTTACTCCTGAGTTATCTCCATTTTTCTCCACAGTATTAGTTGTTTTGGCGCTTTCCCTAAATCCTGTGTCAGTGGCTACAACCTCTGAACCCCAAGCACTATGGGCAATTCCTAAGATTGCACCCAGAATCAGTGGACTGAGCCGTAGTGTATTTAAGCATATTTTTGACACGATAGATCCTCACACTTGATGACAAAGTTACAGATTATCCTGAACTTTATTGATAATGATAATCTATATCATTATTTTAAGCCAGGATTACACTCTTGCATACTGCTGTCCCGATTGGGAAGATATACCCCACTCCCTCAGCTCCCTCAGCCTCCATCCGGAAACAGTCTACTCTGCGTTGGAAGGGCGACGGCGAAACAGACTCGTCATGCTTGCCCCTGTCACCAACAACCCAATTAACCCCAAACCATTCAACAGGGGATAGATTTTCTCAAGTCCGAAGATTTCACCGTTGTGAATTTCTAGGACAACTTCAGCTATCTTGTCCATACCCAGCCATTCGTCCAGAATGCTGTAAAGTATCCCTGTCAATGTTGTGAGAGCGACAGGTAACATCATGATTAATGCCAATGTGCCATGGTACTTGCGAAAAGCCCTTTGCATAAAAGTCTCTGCTCCCATCAGGATTTCCGTTTATTTTCAAAATAGAACAGAGAAGGTAAAGATCTGGGAAAGAAACAAGGTACTCAAAAGTTTATAATACTTAACAAGTAGTAATTAACTGTAAATATAGCAGTACAAATATAGATTAGGACATTCTTTTTAGGCTTATTCCCCCCTTATTAAGGGGGGCAAGGGGGGATCAAAACGTCCTAATCTCAACCCGTAGTACTATAATACCAATTTCCTAAAATAGCACTACATATTCACCCCCCAAACCCCCCTTATTAACGGGGAGCTAGAAGAGCATCTGTAGCAGGGATTTAGAGAATTGGTATAATAGTTGAATTTACCCAAGATATTGGCAAACAAACTTGAAAACAGCTTCCCTCACCAAGCTGACTAGTAACGGTAATATTCCCATGGTGAGATTGAGCAATGCTTAATGCGATCGCTAATCCCAATCCCACTCCCTCCTTAGCCTTACCTCGCGCTGGATCAGCTCGCCAAAAACGGTCAAAAACCAAAGATAAATGTTCCTGAGCAATACCAATACCATTATCTTCGACTCGCACAACTACCCATTTGTCAGAATTAGTTGCAGAAACAATTACTGTACCACTTTCAGGAGTATATTGCAGAGCATTTCCTAAAAGATTAGTAAATAGACGTTTTAGCTGATGGGGATCTCCTTGGACATAACTTCTAGCAGCCAAATTAGTTTTAATAGTAATTTGCTTTGCTTGAGCTTGGGGTATAAAAATATCAATAATTTCTTCTAATAACTCATCTAGAGGGAGAGATAGCACAGAAGTTAAACGACTGCGACGATATCCATCATTTCGAGCCAACCAGAGTAAATCTTCCACGAGTTGAGTCATCTGATCCGTTGCACTTGCGATCGCCTGCAACTTCTTCACATCAGCGGGATGGACTCTTTCTGGATGGCTCTCCATTACCTCTACTGAGGTTTTAATTACTGTTAGCGGACTACGCAACTCATGAGACGCATCTGCTGTAAACTGCTCTAACTTTTGAAAGTTCTGTTCAATCGGTAGTAAGGATTGTTTAGTTAACCACCAACTGCCAACTCCAGATAAAATTAAAGCAACCAGCCCTCCCGATGCTAAACCCCATTGTAATCTATTAATTTCCTCTGTTATTGCTACTGTAGATTCACTAACTCTGACATAGCCTTGTAGGGTTTTATCTGGTGCGTGAACTGGAATAGTCAGTACACGCATAAACTGGGAGTTTTCAATATGAAACTTGGGTACTAAAGGAGTATTTGATAAATGTTTTCCTGCTCTACCCAATCTTTTCCCATTAGCATCAAACCACTCCAATCCTTGCTGAGGTTGAAACAAATTTTGCCAGGGAATATCTAAATCCCCATCATTATCAGTACTGGGAGGGGTTTTAATACCAAGTGTCATCGACTGAGCTTTAATATCTGGTAAGCTGTGAGCAGCAGCATCTGCTAAGATCGCCAGTCGGCGATCTAGTCTTTGTGATACACTAAAGACAATAAATTGATGAACAGCAAGACCTGTAGCAACTAACATCGCTCCCATTACTCCTAGGGAGGATAATAACAACCGCCAGCGCAATAATCTCAATTCTGAACGCATGAGTTTTTAATTATTAAGTCAGGATTTTTGAGTTTAGATCGCCCACTCCCTAAAAGTAATACCAATTCTCTAAATACCTGCTACAGTTGCGATCCTGGCTCCCCCCTTAATAAGGGGGGTTGGGGGGGGTTAATATGTAGTGCTATTTTAGGAAATTGGTATAAAAAGTCAAAAGTCAAAAGGAATAATTCCCCCCCCCAATCCCTACTCCCTACTCCCTATTATCCCTGTTTAAGTCGATACCCTAAACCATAAACAGTTTCAATCGCATCAACTGCTGCTCCTGCTGCGATGAGTTTCTGTCGTAGATTTCTAATATGTACTTTAACAGTTTCTTCACCCAATACTTCCTCAGAAGACCAAAGTTGTTCGAGAATTTCGTGACGGCTGAGAGTCTGATGACTTTGGCGAAGAAATAGTTCGAGTAGCTGATACTCTTTTGGAGTTAAATGAAGTAACTTGCTATTATATGTAACTTGGCAAATATTCGGATTTAAAGAAATTCCCCGCCACTCCAAGATAGGTGGTAATGTAGAATTACCTCGGCGCAATAGGGCACGAATCCGAGCCATTATTTCTTTAAGATCGAAGGGTTTAATCACATAATCATCAGCACCAGCATCTAATCCAATCACCTTATCGTCGCTAGTATCTCGTGCTGTCAACATCAATACTGGTGTCTGAAGTCCCCGCTGACGCAAGCGCTGACACAACCCGATCCCATCAAGTTTTGGTAGCATTAGATCGAGTATAATTAGGCTATAGTGATATGCTTCAACAAAGTCCCATCCTTCTTCTCCATCTCTGGCAATATCGACTGCATAATATTGGTCGCTGAGTGCTTCTGCTAACGCCGCACTAATGCGAGTGTCGTCTTCAATGAGCAGAATTTTCATCCCTTAATAGGTTATTTGTCGTCTTGGTTTGAGTTGTTTAATCAAAAGGGATTTCTCCTTACTGTCTTCCTGTAGCGCTCTAATAACTAATAGATAATTGTTAATTGCTAAATTAGCTAACGGATTGGATCTAATTTGTCAGATGGGTAAACCTTGAGTCCAGAGCTGAGACTCTCCCGGTTTCTAACCGGGAGAGTTTCACCCTTTTTATTTTGTTAAATCTCCTGGAGTTAAATTTCCAGGCTCGACAGGTGCGGAGTCTACTTCACCTACGCGATTAATCGGCCAAAAACGGACTACTGCTTTACCAATAATATTTTCACGAGGGACAAAACCCCAGTAGTGGGAGTCATAGCTGTTATTGCGATTATCTCCTAATACCAAGTATTGGTTATCTGGCACAGTTACAGGGCCGTAGTCGTAATTAGGAGCCTCTTCGATATACTTTTCCTGGAGAGGTTTGTTATTAACATAAACTCGCGCTCCTTTCACTTGCACCTTATCGCCAGGTAAACCGATGACACGCTTGATGAAAGCATCTTTAAAGTTTTGCTTTTTGAGAGCGTCTGTGGGGGAGAATACGACAATATCTCCTTGTTGTGGAGATGTGAATTTATAACTAAGTTTGTCAATAATCAAGCGATCGTTAATTTGGAGAGTTGGCTCCATAGAGCCAGAAGGGATATATCGCGCCTCAGCGACAAAGCTACGAATTCCAAAGGCAAGAAAGGCACTCAAAACAATAGTTTTGACTCCTTCTACCCAAGGATTCTCAGGTTTTTGGATAGGTTGTTGACTGGAATCTTGTTTTTGTGCGGGAGTCATAAGTGTTGGCTAGAGATGAAAGTCAGAGGTTGAATTAGCGGAAAGAGTAGATGATGGGTCAGTTTCAGCTACAGTGAAACAACTAGCTTCGTTTTACTATACAAATTTTAATTTAGAGTAGAATGGGTGAACCTTTGTCAAATTTTAGCATTCTCTTATGTCTTCTGAGTTGAGCATTAAAATCCGCCAATCCCGCATCCTCTTACCAGGAGGAGAATTTCTGATAGGAGATGTCTTGTGTCGAGGTAAGGAAATCCTAGAGGTAGCCCCAGAAATCTCCGCTACTGCGGACAGGGAGATAGACGCGACGGGGTTAACTTTGTTGCCGGGAGTCATCGATCCACAAGTACATTTTAGAGAACCGGGACTAGAACATAAGGAAGACTTATTTACTGCCAGTTGTGCTTGTGCTAAGGGGGGAGTGACTTCTTTCCTGGAAATGCCGAATACTCGCCCTCTCACCACAACCCAAGCAACCCTTGATGACAAGCTTCAGAGAGCTGCAAGTAAGTGTTTGGTCAATTATGGCTTTTTTATCGGGGCAACGCCAGAGAATTTACCTGATTTGCGGGAAGCTAATCCGGCTTGCGGGATTAAAATTTTTATGGGTTCGATGCACGGACAATTATTAATAGATTGCGAGGAATTACTCGAACCTATTTTTGCAGAAGGGACAAGATTAATTGCCGTTCATGCCGAAGACCAAGCTAGAATTAACCAAAGACGGCAAGAATTTGCCGGAATTACCGATCCTGCCATTCATTCCCAAATCCAAGATAACCAAGCTGCTCTCAATGCTACTAAATTAGCCCTCAAACTTTCTAAAAAATATCAGCGCCGCCTCCATATTCTCCATCTATCTACAGGCGAAGAAGCCGAATTACTCAGAGAAGATAAACCCAGTTGGGTAACCGCCGAAGTCACGCCGCAGCACTTAATTTTAAACACGA
Organism: Cyanobacteria bacterium UBA11153; assembly: GCA_003511885.1. Classification (GTDB taxonomy): domain Bacteria; phylum Cyanobacteriota; class Cyanobacteriia; order Cyanobacteriales; family Coleofasciculaceae; genus Limnofasciculus. Next base: position 42,377 of record DOIX01000117.1, on the reverse strand, counting down.
CTGCTTATGAAAAAATCGGGACTTTAGCGCAAATGAACCCACCATTGCGATCGCAACACGATAATGAAGTACTATGGCAAGCCCTCCTAGACGGAGTTATCGACTTTATCGCAACGGATCACGCTCCTCATACCTTAGCCGAAAAAGCTCAAACTTATCCCAACAGTCCATCAGGAATGCCAGGAGTAGAAACATCCCTGCCATTAATGCTAACCCAAGCCGCAGCAGGAAGATGTACAATCGCCCAAGTTGCAGGCTGGATGTCCAGTGCTGTAGCCAAAGCATATCGCATTCCCAACAAAGGTGCGATCGCGCCCGGTTATGATGCAGATTTAGTTTTAGTAGATTTGGCTAATTATCGCCCAGTTTTGCGAGAGGAAGTATTAACAAAATGTGGTTGGAGTCCCTTTGAAGGGTGGAATTTAACCGGATGGCCTATCATTACGATTGTTGGGGGGAAGGTGGTTTATGAGAGAGGAAAAGTTTATACAGATGTGCGGGGGGAAGCTTTGAGGTTTGATGGTTAAATAGACCTCTTTCTCTCATTCGATATTTGGGTGTAGGGGTGTTAGCGTAGCGGGGCGTTAGCCCAGCATTTGCGCCCGGATTCATGCGAAAAATCAATAGTTTTATCCGCAAATGCTTCACCCTTCCAGGCTTTATGCAAGAGGTCTAATATACAATTTTTACATTTATGCCTAATCTCACTGTAAAGCTTTAACTTCCAAGCGCTCCCGTCGCATCAACTGCGAAACAAAAAATTCATCGGTAGTGCTGAGGCAAAACCAATTATATCTTCAATCTAGATAATAAGTTGAAGTAATAATTTGTGAGATTGAATTGAGTTTAAAGTCAAACCTATCTAAATATTTTTCCTGCCAGTTTTCCGGTTTTGGGCAAGATGCTAGTGGGAACCCTGCTGGATCGAGCCAATGGATTTCGTCTTTGATTTCCACTGGAATAACCCGCCATGTTTGCTCAGATGACTTACTAAAATCTCGAAGCAAATTAACAGGAATCTGTTTGCTTGGTCGCAGTTGAATAGGTGGTAGCTCAATTTTAGCAAATGCTTGCTGTGCCCAATTTCTGATAGTTATGGCGCTAAGTCGATCGTTAGGCTCCAGATTACTGACAGATTGATAGTAGCCTTGTGATAACTCCTCAGCCTGTTTTCGAGTTGTAACACCATCAATCCTGGCTAATAGATATGCAGCAACAGGATCTAAAGTTCCCCAAACAATCAGTTCCTTCATCCAGAATACAATCCACGGTAGCCCAATTATAGGCCAGTTTTCCAAAGAAGATGGTTCAAAAGTCATTTCACCACAAGCTTCATCAATAGCCAAAGCTACGACGCTCCCAAGTCCCCAATTAAATCGATAAGAAAAGTTTTTGCTAACGAAGTTATGCCAATCAGAAACTTGTGTTTCTCGCGGTTGGTGAGATGAACGTTGATGGCACAGCCACCAGTGTAGAATATGTTCCCAACTGGTTGCTGCTCCCCTGCCTCTGCCTTTTAGGTCATCAATGCTAAATGTATTCACTTCCCCAATCAGTTGAATAGCATCCCGAATATAGGCAAACTGTTGCTCTTCTTGACGAGACTGATAGTCTTCACCTGTCTCCAGATGGTCTCTGATTCTACGGTAAAGTGATAGAAGCTGATTTCCAGATCGAGGGGGCAAACTGGTTTTGTATAAGCGCTTTCGGTCACTATAATCTGGGTAGATTGTTGATTTTAATGCTTTTCCTCGATGGACAAAAAACTCTTGCAATTTGGCTTGATTTTGACTGGCGTAGTAAGCATAGGTTCGCTGCCATAGTCTGCGTAGTTCTGCTTCTAATTCATTGGGTTCCATTTCTCGTGCAGCAATTTGTTCGATCTCAACAATCGCAGCAAGCAGAACAGTATCCAAAGAATCTAGGCTTTCAATTGCCCCCTCTTCAGATTGATTGTTTGGTTGTGTCGTGATAGGGGCTGTTTGTTCCAACCATATTAGGAAATCAGCATCGCTTCCATTTTGTACCAACTCCCGCCATTTATCTCGTAAATGGGTTATTAGCGTAGCAAGTGGACTAATTGCGCCACCATCCGTATCGGTTTGCCGATCTTGTAAATTTCTGATCAGTGAAAAGTATAGATTGCGGATTTTTCTTTCTGCTTCATCCGTAGGTTGCTCTGGAAGAAATACTAGGCTGCGACCTTCTGTCCCAAAACCTGGTCTCCCAGCGCGTCCAACAAGATTTTTAAATTCGCTAGGGCTAAAATTGATTTGAGAATTCTCATTGACTCCCCAGCGTTGTAAATTGGGGATTAAGACTGTTTCAAATGGCAAATTTACTCCTTCAGAGAGAGTAGAAGTTGCCATAACGAGATGGACAATTTTTTCTTCAATAACTTCGACTAGTAGCCGCGCCATTAATCCCGGCATTTTTCCGTGATGTACAACAACTCCTTTGGTCAACAACTTATATTCGCGAGAATTAGTCGTGTAATAATCCTCACATGATAGCAAGCATTTCTCCCAGATTGACTTTTTTCTATCATCGGATGGCTCTTCAAAGAAAACAGGGCGTTGAGAGACACTAGACCAAGTTTTATTGAGCAGTTCTAGAAAATCATTAGCATAACCGCTAATACCCTGACTGATAGAAATGAGAACGGCTCTTTGTTGCCCTCTGTCGTCGGGAGCCGCCAGGTGCATTGCCGCCCAAAAAACATAAGGGCGAACTTTTTTTGTAAATTTTTGCCGTTCAAAGCTTGAGGCTGTAGGATGTGGAGGAAAAGGATTTGGAATATATGGGCTATCTTCTCTTTCTGTTCTAGAAAACTCTAAAGAAGAATTATCTAGCAAATCATAACGAATTTCAAATCTTCGCCCAGACAGACATTCCAATCGTCCAATGAGTTGTCGAGTGCTTTTATAAAAGGTTGTAATAGGGGTGGCGTTGTCTTGACGAGTTATCCATCTAGCAATTGTGCTTTCTGCACGCGCAGCCACAGCAGATAGAGCAATAATACGACAGCGATCTTCTCTTAAATAGCTGAATAATCTAGCTCCTAGAGATTCTAATCTCAACGAGCGATTTTCAGATTTCTGTAATGACTCTTTTGTTTCAGTAAACTGAACAGCATGAGCTTCATCCACAACAATTAATGTGGTTCTGGGCAGAAAGAAGCTACCAATAAATTTCATCAAGGCTTCTGCTTTCTCATAAGTACAGATTAGAACAGTTTTTTCATCAGCGGTTAACCAAGCATCTGTCGGTCCCCAGTCTGTGCCACCATACAAACCTGTTACAGTTATCTGTTGATGAGGAAGTGTCGATTGCCTCAAAACACGCGATAGTTTGGCTTCTACTTCTGTTGCTAAGGCACGCGAAGGGACTAGATAAATCACTAAGGGAGCCTGCAAAGAAGGCTGTTCTGCACTTCCATTGGTTGGGAAGAGGCTTTGCAGGATAGCTAGCTCTGCAACTGTCGTTTTGCCCGATGCTGTAGGCGTGCAAAGTGCAAAAGATTCTTGTGTTGACAGAGCTTGAATTCCACTAATTTGAGATGGCCATGCCATAGATTTTCCTGAGCAAAAACCTTGGCGTAAGTAGCGTTCAAAGATGCTTCTTCCGTCTGAATTCATATCCTGAAGCAAAATATCGAGATGCTGTCGCATACTGTTTTCCACGTAAGTAGCAGCAACCTCGGCGCATAACTTAGATAGAATCCAAGAATAAGAATTTCGTCCATGAAGGACAACCTTGCTGACAGCAGCAAGCTTATCAAGAGCTTTCTGAATTCGCGAGTCGCTTCCCCATCTCATGGTGGCAGACAGAACACCTAGCGCACTGACTGTTTCCTTAACAATCATCGTCTCTATTGGGCGAGGATCTTGAATATCTGACGGGGAAGAATCTTGTATTTCTGATATTGTTCGCGACCAATATTTGCTTATTTGCTGCCCAAGTCCAACAAAGTCTGCTTTTAGCAAAGCAATGAGAATTCCAGATTCGTCATTGAGGCTCCTTTCCTCTCGTAAAAGACCTAATGCTCTTGCAGGGTAGCCTGCTAATTGATAGCAAGCAGCGGAAAGCAAGCGTGTGGATATTTCATCACTATCAATATCGCTAATTGGCAACCATTCTAAAATCTCCCCAGCCCGCAGTACAGTTTTTTTCCAATTATTATCATCAGCTTGTCTTTGGATAGATGCGGCTTCTATAAGCTTCATTACATCTTCAAGACGACTGTTAGCTTCGGCTTGGCTCCAACTCGTTAAACCTGGTTGGTTCTCCCGGAGTCTTGTATGGTGGCTGTAGAGTCGGGCTAAGGTAGGAGGTAATCCATCACCTACTAAGGACTCAACTAATTGTGATGCCAGAGCGACAGTTTCTTCATCAGGTTGGATCGTATGTCTTTCAACTGGCATCTGATCCTCCTCGTCAATAGATGCCCTTGTATATTCAACTTTAAGTCTTACGTCAATTTTTTTCTGTGCTTCGCTACTCGTAAAATTGCCAGAATCTTCAAAAGCCTTTTGAATAATAGAAGTTTTTCGTTGTACATCTCTAAAGTTTTGCAAGAGATTTACACTAATAACAGCAGTATTGCTATCAAAAACTAATAATCGACAGTTTCCTTTAATGAATTCTTGATGTTGTGTAGGAATATGAAAAATGACTTTATCCCATATATTTGATAACTCTGTTTCACTGAGAGTAGATACAATGGGTTGAGTCAAAACTTGATAGGCTTCCTCAACTAGCCCATTCACATCATGCAGATGAATTTCAACAGCTTCCAATCGCCGTTGAGCTGTGTAATCTTTATGAGGAGTGTCAGTTGGAATTATTATTGTGCTTGCTTTAACTGGTGGTAAACCGCAGATGTATAAAACAAGATCGCACCGTTCATGAGTGGGGTTGTTATTGGAAAAATATAGTTTACGAAGCGCATGTATCCATTTTTCTTCATCTGAGCCTGAGATTGCATAATCTTTAAGAATATTAATCAGTGATAAGCAGTCAACGGGAATTTTTTTGCTGTCACTTGATTTCTGATGAGCCTCTGCAATCAAATTAATGTCATGACGAGCAGTACATTTTGCCTCACAAAATAGAACACGGATGATTTTTCCTTGGTCATTGCAATGGAATGCCAACATATCGTCACCAAGCCGACCAATAATGGTAGAGGCAGCACCTCCTTCTTGTCTGACTTTTTCCAGTGCATGATAAGCCGTCTGGTGTAACCGAAAAGGGAACGCAAAAACTTGCCAATCTTCATCAAGCGGGTTAAAGTGTTCTGCAACTACCGCCGCCATGATTTCCCCAAAGTAACCTTTTAAGGTTTTCAGTTCTAAATAACGAGGAAAATTATCAAAGATCGTAGTCTCTATGCCTAGTGTTTCTTTTTCCTGAAGGAAATCCAAGGATTGATCAATTCCTGAAAGATTTCTTAAATTTTGCCTTGCATCCTCATGAGCCTGATGGACAAGCTGTTGAAGCTCTTGGAGTATGGCTGTTCGGATAGCTAAATTTTCTGTTAACTGACGGTGGTAGTATTTCTTATCCCTAGATTTCTGGGTTGTGTTCGCCAGCCAATTAGATAAATTGGGAAGATGAGTAAGTTTTTTCAAGGTGGTGATGGAGTGGCAGATTGGTCAATCTTGTGCTATCTTAGCATGAGTTATAGAGCCGCACAAGTCGTGTATTTACACATTTAGATATTGGATGGTTGATCGGGAGGCTATTTATTATATCCCGTCCTTATCCAGATCCGCGATCGCTACTCCTCACTCCCACAATTTCCATATTAAAATTTAGCTATCTATACAATTTACTAGCCTAGGACTTTTACTATGACGACAACCCAACTAACGCATCAAGTAGGAAATTATCCTTTAGTATTGCGTTTGGAACCGATAATTAATCTAACAGACGAGCAATTTTTTGAATTCTGTCAAATTAATCGGGACTTAAGAATTGAACGCACCGCTACAGGAGAATTATTAATTATGTCACCCACCGATTCAGAAACAGGGAATCGGAATGCTAAATTGACTGTACAATTAGGAAATTGGGCAGAAAGAGATGGCACAGGAATTGGCTTTGATTCATCATCGGGTTTCACACTGCCAAATGGTGCAGAACGTTCACCCGATGCCGCTTGGATTAAATCAAAAAGATGGAATAGTTTAACTCCGGAACAACAAAAAAAGTTTGCGCCAATTTGTCCGGATTTTGTGGTAGAATTCCGCTCGGATTCTGATAATTTAGCACCTCTGAAAACGAAGATGAAAGAATATATTGAGAATGGAGCAAGTTTAGGTTTTTTAATTGACCGAAAAAATCGGGATGTTTATATTTATCGTCCTGGAGTTGGTGTGGAATGTTTGAAGAATCCGGCTACAGTTAGTGGAGATCCGGTCTTACCAGGATTTGTATTGGATTTGAGTAAGATTTGGTAGGCTAAAGTAGTAATATTACTTCTTCTACCGCCATATCATCATCCACTTATCCCTTCAACTAAACTCTCTAAGTATTGTTTCCATTGGCAGAAATAGTGATAGTTCTTTATCCTGAAAAGGGATAAACTCATGTTTAAGATAAAATTCCTTTGCCTGAAAATCTATCGCATCTACTCTGACAGCAAATATGCCAATTTCTTGAGCCGCACGAACAGCACGAGTTAGTGCATTGACTAATAATTCTCTCCCCAAACCTTGTCCTTTAACTCTATTATCCACAGCCAGTTTACCAATCAGGACTGCTGGAATTGGATATGCTGGCATTTTTCTTTGGTAAGAATCTGGGAGAGACTCGTACTCAATAACGCTGGAGTTAACTGTGTAATAACCATCAATTTTCAATCCACCTGATGCAGCAATAGCGACAAAGGTTTTAGCAATTCCTTTATTATGATTTTGCCTAGCATATTTCTTCAAATACTCATTGAGTACAGAATAACCGCAATCAAATTCATCTCGTTGATACTTCTTATCAATCGGGAGAAAATTCCATGTTACTTCCCCATCAGTCTCCATACTTGTCTCTATACTTCCTAATAGCAGATTTCAGCTTTCCCTGGAGTTGAGGTGGATTTTCCATGACTGACATAAACAAATCGCGATCGCGATTTGACAATATTAGCCTTTCATAGCTATCTACTTCCTGTTTGGCGGCTGGCAAAACATAAAAAAGAGTGTATGCACTCAAAGAGACTCCTTTGAGACTCGCAGCACGTTCTAATAATTCTTTTTGTTCCTGTGTGACTCTTAAATCAATTCGGCTGTCTTTTAGCTTAGAGGTTTTTGACATTGATAGTTTTGAGTAAAGGATTAATTAATAGTATACCTTTTTTGGTGTACAATGTCCACACATAAGCAGGACTGGAAGGCACGCAGCTAAAATCGGCATCAGCTAGAAGTCAGGAACGGACTTTGGACGGTTGAGGCGCTGGGGTTGAGTTTTTTGGACTTTCTTTCCTTGCGATACCTCTGGTGGGCTTCTTCAATATATTTTTCAATAATTAAATGTTTGGCTTTGGTATGAGGATTTATAGAAGGAATAACACTACCATCAGCACTCCACTTTGCTTGTGCTTTACTCATTTTGAGATTCTCCTAAATAAAGAATACTACTAGTTTAAGTAACTTGTAGCGCAGGTAGATTTATAGTATTACAGAATCTCTTATTCTATAAACTCCTGCAAAATAATCTCGATCCTCTCCTTTAAATCTGGTAAGTCAGATTCCACAACATCCCAAATAATATTGAGATCTACAGCGGTTTCCGCTTTTATGAAGTAAAGTAGCAGAAATTAACAAACCAA
>DOIX01000117.1:10216-34240 GCA_003511885.1 Cyanobacteria bacterium UBA11153 | reverse complement strand
AATTAAATGCGTAGCAGCTTAATTAAGTATACCGCATTACAGCGGGAACCGCTGTATACCTCCTAAGTAATCATGTACTATATATAGCTGTCTCCAATCCACCCTCAACGGACAAACTCCTCATCCGACAGCGGTGCATTAGTCTGCTGATTCTTAATCTGAATCGGACGAATATTTGTCGGTGCAGGTGGTTCCGGTTTCAGCTCGTAACGATTCCCCCAACCATCATTAACATCTTCGGCTTTAATAATAGGTGGTTGTCTTCTGCCACTAGGAAGAGAAACTCGCAATGTTTGACTCGCTTTTATATAAGCTGAACCTTCATTACTAAACCGCACTAAACTGCCTTTAAGTTCCGGAATCTGTATCTTTTGCTGTTTATCAGTTGCCAATTGCCCATCGGGTTCAAAGGTAGCAATAAAGGATACATCAGATCCAGGTTCTAATGAAGAGCCAATTTGCGATCTCTCTATTTGCCATGCTTCCTGCAATCTACCATCTGGCGCAACTTGCCACAAATTCAGAGTTGCTTGCAGTTTACCATCTTCTACTCGCACAATTTGCCGATCTAAAATTGCATAATTATTCTTAACTTTTGAGGTAATAAATTCCTGTCCTGGATTATTCAAATAGCGAATAGCAGAAACTATTATTTGACTTTGATTGGGTAAATTAGTTGTTGCAGTTACGCTGTATGAACCAGAACGACCTGCTGGTTCTACGCTAAGATTTAATTTGATGCCTGTCTCATCTTTTGATGTACAACCAGTACACCACAGGAGTAACCCAAGAATAAGAGTCCGCTTACTCTTAAGATAGATACTGTGCATTTGTCGGACAATCAACTGGCGATCGTTATTAGGCATATCATTGACAATGGAAGGGGCAAGGGCACAGGAGATGCTGAGGCAGAGAATGAAACAGCAGATATCGAGGAAGAGGAAGGGAATGGAGAGACAAACAACCAATCACCAATAACCAATAACCAACAATTAACAACTAACTCAAGCAGAATCTCCCATCTCTTGAAAATCTAAGCTATCTGGAAATACACCCGGAGAAAACATTTTCCATAAAGCTTGAAAATAGGGCATAAATAGCGCTACCTGTTGCGATTCCAACTGTTCCCTCAATTCTAAGCCAATTAAATGGATCATTTGCCGCACTAATTCCCACCGCACTTTCAATGTTGGGTAAAGCATGACACACAAGGGCAATAATTCTTCCTGAATTGGTGCAATACTCTGTTCCAACACGCAAAGGCACAAATAAATCTGGAACATCTCCACATCTCGGATACTGGAACTCTTGATTGTCGCTCCACTCAAGCTACCACTATAGCAATGATAATGGGGATTCAACTCGATTGTCCGCTCGACAATTTTCGCAGCTATTTCGCTATTTATAGGTAATAGTTTTCCTATAATCTGCAAAACGGGAGAATGGCGACTGTACTTAGATGCTGCCTCATATAACCGTTTTAACGGCATGTAAAGATGATCGTCAATCACCTTGAAATAAGCACTAACAGTCGCTCGCTCCTGGCTCGAAAGCTGTTTTAACAGCAACTGTCCGCTATAATGAAACTGCATACTAACAAAACCTAACACTCTGGTATCGATTTCTGTGTACTTCTGTCGGATACAACCCAAATCCGGAGCAATCAAAACTGCTAGGCGTTGCGGTATTACTCGATTCCCATAAGCCAAGAGAACTTTCTCATAGATACGGTAGGTATCTTTCTTAATTTCCCAAGCATCGATTAACCGATAATCCATTCTTTGTCTCATTACTTCTTGCGATAGTAATGTTTCGGTTTTTGACCAAGCTTGGATGGTAGTGGAATGGAGTGAATCTAACAATCTTTCCGCTGCAATCGCTTCAGCTCCTTTTGTGCTACCTTTACCATAGTTTTCTGGATCTATCAATTTTTTCACATACTTTTTAGCCCATAGCTTAGAGAAATTCTCTATCGAATGGACTTTGGCTTTAACCGAATTTTGCAAGCAACCCACTTGACTAGCTGAATCCATAACAAACCCCTTTTGTAAAAAAATTGGTGACTAATGCTTGTCAGTCTGGTGACAGGCATCACAAGCAAAGTGAAAGATATTACTTAATCTTGTTTGAATAACCATCGCAAGCAGCTCGCTCCACATGGCACGAAGTCAGTGTGGTAAGTTTCTGCTGTTAATGTTATGGTATTGCGTAGTGTACGGTAAAAAACCTGTAATTTTGTTAAAAAATCTTATAGAATTGTGAAGAAAGGCTGAGGAGGATCCTTTGTCTGGTATCTAAGGCAGATTGGGCAGTAGGAGATCGGAGCCTCACAGCCTTGAGTAGGAGTAGCTCGAATTCAATCCTTTAAAAATCCACTATTCCATTCCCCTAAAATAGGATTGACTATTTCCGGTGCTTCGTCTTGGGGACAATGACCTAACCCTTCCAGAGGTATGAATTTTGTTACGGTGGGGAATTTACCCAACTCTTGTCCTAATTCTACAGGCTCCCAAGGATCTTCGGTTCCCCATAAAATTATGGCAGGGCAAGATAGTTGGGGTAGCAAGTCTTCCGCCAGTGGTCCACCGGAATAACGGGTGAAGGCTAAAAAGACATCGACAGCTCCTTTATCCCTACTAGGTTTGATAATCATATCCACGAGTTCGTCCGTCACAGCTTCGGGACGGTGGTAGGCTTGTAAGAGGATTTTACGCACAACTTGAGGTTGTGCCAGTCGCTCGAAAAATAATTTACCCAGCCACTTCATACTGAGTAGGGATTGAACTATCGGCGTTCCCATCTGTTTGTACCATGGTAAAGTGGCACGTTTGCGATCGTGGAGCAGTCGTAAGGAACAATTAATTAGGCCAACACCCAAAACTAATTCCGGAAAGTCCACAGCAGTTTGTAAGATAACGATACAGCCGATGGAGTTACCTACCAAAAAAGCTGGCTGCCCCACTACTTCGCGACAGAAATCAGCCACTTGCTGCCCCCAGGTTTCAAAGGTATACTCAACTTCAATTCCTGGCGTGGGTTTAGCTGAAGCGCCAAAGCCAATTAAGTCAATGGCATAACAGCTATAGGTTTCTCCCAAGATGGGCAAATTCTTTCGCCAGTGACCAGAAGAAGCTCCAAATCCATGTACCATAACCATGACAGGCAATGCTTCTGTTTTAGCGCTAGGTGCGCAGGAGGTGGTGTAGCTGATGGGAAATCCTCTCCATCTCCAGGTTTTGGTTTCAAGATGAGGATAGAGGGTATCAGGGGCGGAGGAGACTGTCATGAGCAATATCAGATGGTTTGGCGGTAATATTTACATTATTTAATAAATTTTTGTAATAAAATTAAATAGTTTGTGTTGAACTTGCCCTCAATCGCCGCTAGAAGTCCAACCAATCAAGCCCGATAATTGACCGCTCTGCCCTTTGCCCTTGGTACTGGGATTATGTAAAGATTAATTAATTGTAAAATTTTTTTGGTCTTGTCTTCATGCTCCTACAAACCCCCACCACATCTCATGTTCCATTCCTCGGTGCGGAATATCAAGTATCCTACGAAACATCACGGGTGGTGATTCTCCCGATTCCCTTTGAGGCGACGACAACCTATCGCCAAGGCTGCGAGAATGGCCCAGAATCATTGTTGGTGGCCTCAGAGCAGCTAGACTACTATGATGATGAGCTGGAGCGAGAAACTTACTTGGCTGGCAGGATTTATACTCATGGGGCAATTGCGGATACAAGAGGAGGACAAAAAATTTCCTCTGTAGAAATGCTGAGGCTAACTCGCGAGACAGCCGATAAGATTGTTCGAGATGGGAAATTTGCGATCGCCTTGGGAGGAGAACACAGCATTACTAGTGGTATTGTCGATGCTTACCGCCAATTTTACCCAGAACCTTTCACGGTTATTCAAATCGATGCCCACGGTGATATGCGGCACGAGTATGAAGGTTCAATTTACAACCATGCCTGTGTGATGCGTCGCATTATCGATATGGGATTGCCGACACTTCCCGTGGGCATCCGCAGTCTTTGTCAAGAAGAAGCCAATTTAATTAAAGAAAAATCAATTCCAGTTATCTGGGCAAGGGAAATTGCCAAAAATCCCCATTGGATTGATAAAGCTATTTCGAGCATTTCTACCGAACGAGTATTTATTACCATTGATTTGGATGGCATCGATCCTGGGGCAATGCCGGGAGTTGGTACTCCGGAGCCAGGTGGATTGAGTTGGTATGGCTTAACAGATTTTTTACGGCGCGTGTTTGAAACCCATCAAGTCATTGGTTGCGATGTGATGGAATTAGCCCCTGTTGTTGATTCTGTAGTTTCTCAATTTACGGCAGCAAAACTGGTATACAAGTTAATTGGTTATCAAGCCTTAGTTAAGGGGTGGTAAGATTCTCAATTAATTTGCTGTCAAGGAAGAAAAGAGGAGGCTATTAAGTAGGTATAGATCGAGATGATTGGGTTTGAATTTAGCACTCCAAGGATAGGCCAAAGCCGAGCTTACCACAAAATAAAAAATATTTAACCTTGAAGATCAGCACCTACTTAGAAAAGTTTTTTTGTTCACCCAAGTGCAAATTGTATGAGTCTAATCGAAAAAATAGGCACCCCCATTGGCAGTTATGCCCCAGACTTTGAATTACCGGGAATTGATGGTGAAGTTCATCATCTCTCGTCTTACTTGAGAAAATGGAGGGGAGTTGTTGTAATTTTCATGAGCAATCAATGTCCATTTGTATCATCCTATTTATCCAGACTAAAACAGATTCAATCTCAGTTTAAAAGTCGAGGAATAACCTTGGTAGGAATTAACGCTAATGATGTCTATCAATATCCAAAAGATAGCTTCGATACGATGAAAAAGTTTGCCAAGGAAAATAAACTTAATTTTCCTTATCTGTGGGATCCAACTCAGGATGTAGCACAGGGCTTTGGTGCAGAAAAAACTCCAGAAGTATTCTTGATTGACAAAACAGGAATTCTATGTTATAGAGGTCAAATTGACGATCGCCCTGATGGAGGAGAAGGAGAAAGAGTGCCTTATCTGGAAAATGCGATCGCAGCTTTACTCGCAGGAGCAGAAGTTTCACCAAAATCGACAGCAGCCATTGGCAGTAATTTACAGTGGCGGGATTAGGGTGGGAAGTGGGGAGCAGGATAAGCCCTAGTGGGGAGAAGGGAAAAGGGAGTGGGGGTTTTAACTGAAAACTCAAAACTGAAAACTCAAAACCGAAAAATCAAAATACCATCCGCGTAATAAAATACGATTGATGAGTATTTTGGGCGATAAGTTGAGTAAAGTATTAAAATACCGAAGAGTTTTACTAAAACTGAGTGGTGAAGCCTTAATGGGACAAATGGGCTATGGCATCGATCCGGGAGTGGTGCAAGACATTGCCAACGAAGTCGCCGAAGTCGTAGGTGATGGGGCACAGATAGCAATAGTTGTCGGAGGCGGGAACATCTTTCGCGGCTTGAAAGGAGCAGCAAAAGGAATGGATCGGGCAACTGCTGATTACATTGGTATGATTGCTACAGTGATGAATGCCCTAACCCTGCAAGATGCCCTAGAGCGAATGGGGATACCGACGCGAGTCCAAACCGCGATTGCCATGCAAGAAGTAGCCGAACCCTATATCCGCCGTCGTGCCATTCGCCACCTCGAAAAAGGGCGAGTAGTGATTTTTGGAGCGGGATCCGGGAATCCTTTCTTTACTACAGATACTACTGCCGCTTTGCGGGCAGCAGAAATCGATGCCGAAGTCATCTTTAAAGCGACTAAAGTAGATGGGATTTATGATGCGGATCCTCATGAAAATCCTAATGCCCGTCGTTACGAGAGTCTTACTTACGGACATGTACTTGCCCATGACTTACGAGTGATGGACAGTACCGCGATCGCCTTGTGTAAGGAAAATAATATCCCAATTGTGGTATTTGATCTTACAGGGCGCGGAAATATCAGTCGCGCTATCAAAGGAGAAGCCGTCGGAACAATTGTGGGAGGTTTGTGTGAAATTAGATGAAGTTGAAAGCTATATGCAGAAAGCAGTTGAGGCAACTCAACGGGACTTTAATAGTATCAGAACAGGTCGTGCCAACGCCAGCCTCTTAGATCGAGTGTTGGTTGACTATTACGGGACACCAACGTCTCTGAAGTCTCTGGCGAATATTAACACGCCAGATGCTTCGACAATTACAATTCAACCTTATGACAAAAAGAGTCTAAACCAGATTGAGAAGGCGATTTCTTTGTCCGATGTCGGCCTAACCCCTAACAACGATGGTCAAGTAATCCGCTTAAATGTACCACCTTTAACTGCAGAACGTCGCAAAGAATTTGTGAAAATGGCGAAAAAGTTAGCAGAAGAAGGAAAAGTCTCGATTCGGAATGTTCGCCGCGATGGAGTTGACTCCGTGCGGAAACAGGAAAAAAATGGCGAAATATCGGAAGATCAAGTGCGAGATTTCCAAGACAAAATTCAGAAATTAACAGACAAGTACATTAGTAAAATCGATGAACTACTAGCAGAAAAAGAAAAAGATATCATGACCGTTTAACGGAAAAATAACCAAATAGGGCTGGATCGGAAAACGGGTTTCTCAAGAAGCTGTTTGTGCCTAAAAAAATCTTAAGGCTTCAATTCCCAATATTAGTTTAGTTCCGATCCCCCCCAACCCCCTTCAGAAAGGGGGAGAATCAAATCTCAGTCGTCCCCCTATTTCAGGAAGATTGAGAGAAATCTTAATTTATGCGTCCCCATTTTTCAGGAGAATTGATGGGGAGCTTAAGCAGCGGGTAAATAGCTAATAAGAAGAATCGATTCTTCTCACAGGGAAAACACCTTCCTCCGAACTCCGAACTCCGAACTCATGTCTGTTCCAGTTCATAATTAGTAAAAAATCCGGGTAGCTAAGATGTGAATGTGAAAGTACCATGGGTTTAGCCCACCATTTTTTGTGAAGAAGTGAGCCTCATGTTTGATTGCATAATCGTCGGTATCGGACCTGCCGGAGGAACAGCATCCTATCACCTAGCCAAGCGGGGGCGAAAGGTTTTGATGCTGGAAAAAGAAACCTTACCTCGATACAAGCCTTGTGGTGGAGGAGTGTCACCTATCGTCCAAGAGTGGTTTGATTTTGACTTTACCCCAGCGATATCCCTGAAATCCAACATCATTCGCTATACCTGGGAAATGGGCGATCCTGTGGAAGTAGAATTAAAGACAAAGGAACCTGTGTGGATGGTACGACGAGATGTATTCGACCATTTTTTGATCCAGCAGGCGCAAAAACAAGGGGCACAACTTCAGGATGGCACAGAAGTCACTGGTATTCAGTTTAAGAGCGATCGCTGGCAAGTCAATACAGCCCGGGGAACTTTTGAAGGTAAGTATCTGATTGCGGCTGACGGTGCTAAGGGTATGATGGCAAAATGGTTAGGTTTTAAGGAGCGCCAACGGCTTCTTGCTGGTGCCCTTGAAGCTGAAAGCCCTGCCCCCAATCCCACCCTGCCAATAACTCATTTTGACTTCGGTAGCGTCAAAAATGGCTATATCTGGAATTTTCCTAAAGCAGGCGGATACTCGATTGGGATTGGTACTTTTCGAGGTGGTGGCAATCCGGATTTAAAAAAGATCGTTACTCAATACGCACAACAATTTAACGTAGATATTAACACCTGCAAGCAGTACGGTCATTCTTTGTGTCTGTGGGATGGGAATCAGAAACTTCATACCCAAAATGCCTTATTGGTTGGGGAAGCCGCTTGTGTAGTCGATCCTTTTACTGCAGAAGGAATTCGTCCTTCCATTTATACTGGTTTGAAGGCTGCTGCTGCCATTGACGGAGCATTGGGTGGGGATATTAATGCGCTGGAAAAGTATACTCAGGTAATTCAGGAAGAATGGGGCAGCGATATGGTGTGGGCAAAACGCTTGGCAAGCGCATTCTACAGCTTCCCAAAAGTGGGATACAAGGTTGGAGTGAAGCAACCAAGTGCTACCCTAGTCATGTTAAAGATTCTTTGTGGGGAATTGCGTTATTCAGAGGTGGTTAACCGCGCCCTCAAGCGTTTGGGTGGTAGTTTTATCTAGTTCTCAGGGAATACCCCCACTATAGCTAAGGGGGCATATCGAAATCTCTGATTTGGTGTGGGAAGATGTCACTCCCGATATGGGCACTTAATGCCCAAAATCTGGTCTCCTTCCTTTTCTGGCAGAATATTTGATGTGCGATTGGCTTCGTGAGTGCAATCAGGCAATTGCAAATACACAAAGACTCCCAGGAAGAGCGAGCAATCTTCTGGTAAAACGGGAATAATTAGATCGGGTACAGGGTACAGAAGAGAAACCAAGTTTTTTTTGATGACACGGGGTTTCTCTGTGTTAGGAGTTATAGGGCTTCGCTCCTCGTGTAGTTACACAGTTAAAAATGGATGCCCGATGGGGATACTTCTAAGATAGAGGATAAAGGATGAACTAAAACAATTGTTTGATCCTTTCCCCCGTGCCCCACTCCCTACTCCCTAAAAAAGAGTGTATCTCAAACAGCGATGGATTGGATTGTCAAACAAATACAAAGCATTTTTGACACATTCTCTCAGCTATTGACAACTAAGCTGTTTGAGTTTGGTGGCAAACCTTTCTCTCTGAGTACTCTAGTTCAACTAATTTTTTTGATTTTAATTGCTTTGCTGATTGCCCGCACTGTCAGCGAGTGGATGAAGCGCAAACTATTAGTCCGTTTCAAATTCGATCGGGGGAGTAGGGAAGCGATTGGATCTGTTACTAATTATGTCTTAGCAATTATAGGATTTTTCATTATTCTGCAAAGTGCCGGAATTAATCTTAGTTCATTAACAGTAGTTGCAGGTGCATTGGGTATTGGATTGGGATTTGGATTTCAAAATTTAGCTAGTAATTTTATTAGTGGGGTAACTCTTCTTTTCGATCAACCAATTAAAGTAGGCGATTTTATTGAAGTAGATAGCCTGTTAGGGACTGTGGAGAAAATATCAATTCGTTCAACAATTGTCCGTACTTTAGATGGAGTTTCTGCTATCGTACCTAATAATAGATTCATCGAGAACAATATTATTAATTGGAGCTATCAAGATCCAAAATGTCGGATTCATATCCCTGTTGGTGTTGCCCATAATAGCGAACCAATTTTAGTGACAGAAGCATTGTTAGAAGCAGCCCATAAAGAATCCAGAGTATTATCTAATCCTGCACCTAAAGTTTGGTTTAAGCGCTTTGGTGAGGAAGCTTTAGAGTTTGAACTATTAGTTTGGATTGATAATCCACCAGAAACGGATCCGATTACCAGTACGTTGAATTTTCTGATTGAAGCAGAATTTCGCGATCGCAGTATCGAAATTGCCTTGCCGCAACGGGATGTCTATATCCGCAATGTAGATGCAATCGCGACTTTACTGCAAGACAGACTAAATTCACCAGATGTCACCAGTAACATGGCACTCCCCACTATCCCTGTTATCCCCATCGCCAAAAAACCACCTAAATCTCTCAGTAATTGGACTTTGCGAGATTTACTCCGGCGGATTAGCTACTTTGAAAAATCTAGCGATTTGGAGTTACGAGATTTGATTGAATATGGCTATCGACAATTATTTCCTACTAATCAGCTTATTTGTCAGGAAAATGAGCCAGGTGATTCATTTTATCTGATTTTATCTGGTTCGGTGGAAGTCTTCTCTCAACGAGCAGGTAAATATATTGCCACCCTCCATGAAGGGGAATTTTTTGGAGAAATTTCTGTATTGATGGGGACTACTCGTTCAGCGAGCGTTCGCACCTTAGAAGATACGATATTATTTGTAGTTGAGCGGAATGAATTGCAAAAACTATTAATGAATCATCGCCAACTTGCCGATCAAATTGCCGAAAAACTATCCCAACGCCAACAGTCATTACGGGATTTAGGATTATTAGTAGATGAAGCTGAATCAGAACAAACACCTTTGGAACGGATTCGCAAACGGATTACCACGATATTTGGCATTTAAAAAAATCTAAATTATTTATGATGATTAAAATGTTTGTGCCAAAAGATATACAGGAACTATAAATTATATGAAACAGATTAAAGTTTTATTGGTCAAAGACATAAATAACAAAAATCAATCAGAATCGCGAAAAGATTCATCAGAAAATATTGGGTACGAATATATTATTACAGAATCAATTACCGAAGCCCAACTCCTCATAGAATCAGAGCAATTTGACATTGCCGTTTTAGACGAGCGCCTGATGGATGGCAGAGCATTACCAATTATCAAGCAAATCATGGACAGAGACATACCAATAGTTATTTCCCATGAAAATTATCTGGGTACTATCATTGATATTACCGAGCGCCAACAGAAAGTAGAAGCCTTACAACAAATCAATCGGGAACTAGAATTAAGAGTTGAACAACGCACCGCTCAACTCACCCAACTCAACCAACAGTTAATTGAAGAAATTGCCGAACATAAGGAAACAGAAAACGCCTTAAATCTTCAAATCGAGCGACTCAGCCAACTGTATAACCTGGTTGTCACATTAAATCAAGCCGAAACAATTCCGGAAATTTTCTGGATTGCTGTTGAGGGAATTCAAAAAACCTTAAAATCCGATCGCGCCGCCTTACTTACCCAAGATTCCCAGGGAAAAATATCATATCAAGCATCCGTAGGTATCAGCGATGCTTACAAGAAATCTCTGGAAGAATACCTGGAATTTTGGAACAGTCAACTGGGATCTGATTTTATCATGATTCCCAATACAGAAAATGAAAAAGAGGTGAATTTGTTGGAGGCACTACGCCAATCAGAAGGGATTAGATCCACCGCATCTTTCCCCCTTTGTTATCAGGAACATCCCCTAGGAAAATTGATAGTCTATTACAATACACCCCATCATTTTCAAACTGACGAAATCCAGTTAGCCAAAACAATTGCCACTTATGTGGCAACAATTATTACCCGGAAACGAGGTGAAGAAGCATTAAGAGATAGTAACGAAAAGCTTTCTATTACTAATGCTGAACTAGCCCGTGCTACCCGACTTAAGGACGAATTTCTCGCCAATATGAGCCACGAATTGCGTACCCCTCTCAACGCTATTTTAGGCATGTGTGAAGGTTTACAAGAATCAGTATTTGGAGCGATGAATCATGGTCAAGAAAAAGCAATTGCCACTATCTCTCGCAGCGGTAGACATTTACTAGAATTAATCAACGATATCCTTGACTTGGCTAAGATTGAAGCAGGTAAATTAGAACTACAATTGAGCAATGTTTCAGTAAAAAATATCTGTGAATCTAGCATAACTTTTGTCAAGCACATGGCACTGAAAAAAAATATTATCTTGAGTGCTAATATACCTCATGATATCGGAAAAATTTATGCAGACGATCGCAGAATACGACAGGTATTAATTAACTTACTGACTAACGCAGTCAAGTTTACCCCCAATAACGGTAGCGTCATCTTGCGAGTGAGGAGAGAGGAACAAGTTTTAGTCTTTGAAGTAGAAGATACTGGCATCGGTATCGCACCAGAAAACATTGGGAAATTATTTCAGTCATTTGTCCAAATTGACAGTAGTTTGAGCCGCCAATATAATGGGACAGGACTCGGTTTATCCCTAGTACGCCGTATTGTAGAATTGCACGGCGGTAATGTGAATGTGGAAAGCTCTGTTGGCAAAGGCAGTTGTTTCAGCGTTAGGCTTCCTCATCAGCGTTTGGGATTGGGTGCGATCGCAGCAGTGCTTCATGCTAGTGTGGGGACAACGGTAGTTAAATCAGAAGCCTTACCCCAAAACTCAGTAGCACAATTAGCAGGAAGTATATCTCTGGGGCAGATATCCGGCGACGAATGCCAGACAAGATTAGATAAACAACGACAACCCACTACTAACTCATCTACTACCCCAATTGTAGTTTCAGATCGGAAAGTAGAACCTCCATTAATTTTATTTGCAGAAGACAATCAGGCTAACATTGATACAATTTCTGACTACCTCATCGGTAGAGGCTATCAGTTAGTTTTGGCGAATAATGGACAAGATGTCATCTCCATCGCTAAACAGCGGAAACCAGATTTGATTGTTATGGATATTCAAATGCCTCAGATAGATGGCTTACAGGCTACTCGCCATATTCGCACCGACACCGAATTAGCTAATATTCCCATTATTGCCCTCACTGCGTTAGCCATGTCTGGGGATAGGGAAAAATGTCTAGAGGCAGGTGCTAACGAATATCTGACAAAACCAGTTAGGTTAAAGCAACTTGCCAATGCAATTGAGCAACTATTAAATTACTAAAGTTGCCAGTTATAGCCAGGGACAAGGGGCTAGGGGCTAGTCCCTTGCTATAGAGTTTAGCGACGCAGGAGCTTAAAATTTCCCCATACCCCATTCACCATACCCCATGAATTATCAACCGACGATACTAGTAATTGACGACGATCCAGACAACTTTGACGTTATTGAAACTCTCTTATGCCATGAAAACTATCATTTTAATTATGCTTCCAGTGGCATAAAAGCACTAGATCGCTTGGACACAATCGCACCAGATATCATTTTACTGGATGTGATGATGCCAGACATGAATGGGATAGAGGTTTGTCGTCGCATCAAAACCAATCCCAACTGGCGGCATATTCCGATTATTATGGTGACAGCTCTTAGCTCTAAAGAGGATCTCGCCCGTTGTCTAGACACTGGTGCCGATGACTTTCTGAGCAAACCAGTCAATGGGATAGAATTGCGAGCCAGAATCCGTTCCCTCCTCCGGATTAAGCAACAATACGATGCTCTCCAAGCCTCTTTACAAATTAGGCAAGATATGTCTAACATGATCGTCCATGACTTGCGCAATCCCCTCACGAGCATCATGCTATCCTGCGAAATGCTGAAACTAACAGACTTGGCAGAATTACAACAGAAAAAGATTAAACAAATTGGGATCGCCAGCAAACATTTGGAATCTTTAATCGATAGTCTATTAATCATGGCAAAATTGGAAGCAGGGCACATGCTGCTCAATTTAACTGATGTCGATCTCATTACTATGACGGAGATGGTTGTATCTGATATCCAACCCATGGCGAGTCAGCGCCGAATCGAATTGATCTCCCACCTGCCTGACTCCCAGAAATTTATTAAATTAGATAGCAGTTTATTTAGACGAGTGTTAGATAACCTTTTGATGAATGCGATTAAATTCTCTCCCAAAGATAGTAAGATTGTGGTGGAGATAGATTACCCATCCCATATTGATGCTATAATTCGCGTAATCGATCGAGGTCCAGGGGTAAGTCAAGAACTAAAACAGCGTATTTTTGATAAGTACGAAGTGGGTAGTTTCTTTGCTGATGTTAAACAAACTGGTTTAGGATTAGCATTCTGTAAAATGGCTGTAGAAGCTCATGGGGGCACAATTTATATTTCTGATAATCAACCGAGAGGTTCTATATTCACTGTAGAAATTTCCTCGTAATTTTCCCTAACTTCTATAGCGCTCTTATCCAATTGCCGTCAAGGAGAGAGACTTATACAGCAAGCCCTATCCAGCCGCCCCCACCCCACCTTCTACGGGAATCGCTTTTCCGGGATAAAGAGGTACTGGATAACTCAGTATTCGTCCTCAGCCCAAAGGGGCTAACAACAAAGTATCGATCTCAGGATTGCTCCTACTAATTTGTCCCGTTATTTTGTCAAAAAATTAAATAAATAGGACAAAAATATGATAATCCATGATACTATTATTTACCTAAAAATGGATGGAGATAAAAGGGTAGGGAGTCAGATGAAAAAGATCCTGATTATTGAAGATGAGCCAAACTTATGTGAAAGCATCGCTGAAATTATCGAGATGCACAACTTTAAAAGTCTAACGGCTGAAAATGGGATTGAGGGACTAGAATATATAAATCAAGAGTTACCAGATTTAGTTCTTTGTGATGTTGATATGCCGGGAATTGATGGTTACGGTGTTCTCTCTGCCCTACGTCAGAATCCAAAAACTATGACTCTCCCTTTGATTTTTATCACAGGTAAAGACAAAAGAGATGATATGCGTCTGGGGATGAAATTGGGGGCAGATGACTACTTAACTAAACCATTTACTGCCACAGAATTAATGAATGCAATCGCAATCCGACTGGAAAGAAAAGCCGCTATCGAAAAACAAGCTGAAGAGAAATTAGATGAATTGCGCAATCAGATTGCACTGACACTGCCTCATGAGCTAAATACCCCTCTTAATGGTATTTTGGGTATGACTGCTATCCTCAGAGAAGAATTTGATACTCTTGAAGCAGAAGAAGCTATAGAAATGCTAGATTCTATCCAAAATTCTGCTCTACGCCTGCACCGCTTAACTCAAAATTGTCTAGTTTATGCCCAACTTGAGCTAATTGCTAGCGATCCTAAACGGAGAGCAACACTTCTGTCACAGCCAGATAGCTGTTACCCAAAAACTGCAATCGCGGAAGTGGCAAATCGGATTGCAAAAGCAGCCAATAGAGAAGAAGATCTTAAATTAAATTTACCCAATACAGAAGTAAAAATTTATGAAGCCCACTTTCAAAAAATTGCGGAAGAAATTATTGATAATGCTTTCAAGTTTTCTCGCACGGGAACCCTTGTAGAAGTTGGCGGAGAAATCAGCAATGATTGGTTCAAATTTTATGTTTGCGATTGCGGCAGAGGTATCAACCCCGAACAAATTGCTAGTGTCGGTGCCTATATGCAGTTCGATCGCAAGCTTTACCAACAGCAAGGATCCGGATTGGGCTTAGTTATTGCCAAGCGGATGACTCAACTCCATGGCGGTGATTTCCGTATTGAAAGTATTCCTGGTGTCCAGACAACAGTTACAGTAATTTTACCCAATAAATAGTTATAGCAGTTGACAGTTGACAGTTGACAGTTGACAGTTATTTGATCTTCATCAAACCCCATATCTCGCAAGGGTTTAAGGCTCTATCGAGTGCGTCCTAACTGCCGCCCCCGATGTGGCGGTTGCTATAAAAGGAAACGGGAAATTAGGAATAAGGAAATCCGCTATAATTAAAATCAGGGGCTTTTAATCTAACAGGAACTTTGCCGGAAATTGCTCGCAATCGACGAAGTGTGGTAAGCTTTCGATTGTTTATTAATTTCAGGACTTACGCAAACCATCTATCTGTAGAGTGCATTACACTCAAGGTAACGCACCATCCACTATTGGTAACATCGCAACCTAAGTCCTAAATTTAAAAAAAGCTAATTAACCAGTATGAAGACACAAAAGATCGAGCAGACTAGTATAATCGAGGAAAAATCTGGTGCAGATGTGATTCAGGGGTTAACTCGCTCCCCAAAGACTTTACCACCGAAATATTTCTATGACGCACGAGGTTCGGAATTATTTGAACAAATCTGTCAATTACCAGAATATTATCCTACGCGCACTGAAGCAGCAATTTTACGGGAATATGCTTCAGAAATTGCCCAGTTAGTAGGTGCTTGCGAACTGGTAGAATTAGGCAGCGGTAGTTCCAGCAAAACTCGCCTGTTATTAGATGCTTATCAAAGTTTAGGATATCATTGTAAATACGTTCCTATTGATATTAGCGAAACTATTCTCAACGCCAGTGCTATTCAACTACAAACAGAATATCCTCAATTAGAGATTGAAGCATTAGTGGGAACTTACGAACAAGCTATAGCTCAGTTTAAACCAACAACATTGCCAAGACGGATGATTTTCTTCTTGGGCAGCTCGATTGGGAACTTTACCCCAGAAGAGTGCGATCGCTTTTTTCACCAAGTTGGGGCTGTACTCGCTCCGGGCGATTACTTCTTGCTCGGCATTGATTTGCAAAAACCTACCGAAATTCTCGAAGCTGCTTACAATGACTCTCAAGGAGTAACGGCGGCTTTTAACTTAAATATTCTCTCCCATTTAAACTGGCGTTTTCAAGGTAATTTCGATCTCAGCTTATTCACCCATCAAGCAATTTATAATCAAACAGAAAATCAGATTGAAATGTATTTGCATTGCCAAAA
The DNA here is from genome assembly GCA_003511885.1 of Cyanobacteria bacterium UBA11153. Classification (GTDB taxonomy): domain Bacteria; phylum Cyanobacteriota; class Cyanobacteriia; order Cyanobacteriales; family Coleofasciculaceae; genus Limnofasciculus. The sequence continues at coordinate 18,153 of DOIX01000117.1, read as the reverse complement.
AAATCATGTCGTTTATCTCCAAAGTCTAGACTTAACCGTTACCTGGAAAAAGGGAGAAAGTATCCTCACCGAAATTTCTCGTAAGTTTGATTTAGAGCAGGTGGAGAAAGACTTAAAATCTAAAGGTTTACCAACTCTGAAAACTTTTACTGATTCACAAAATTGGTTTGGTTTGATTCTCTGTAAAGTGGGTAAATGATTGAGCTGGTATCTAGAACACCAATTCAGTATTGCTAGAAACCCTCATCCTCCAAGCCACTAATCCCCCCTACAACGTTAAAATCCCCAGAAAATTATGACTCAAACTCTCACCACCCAACACCTTTCTCCAGAAGCGATTCATCAACTTATCAAGTATTTGCCTGACTACATAAAAACCGCACTTTTGGCAAAATCCATTGAACTTGAATGCTCCCTCGAAGCTACAATTGAAATGGCGATCTCCAGTTTCCTAGATGAAGAATCCTTGAGCTTTGAAGATTGTTTACTCACTAAACGTCTAAAAGATTCTGCCTGATATTATTTCATCCTCAGAGCCACTCTCGCACCCGACAACGTTCAAATCCCACCGGAAAGTTAGATCGTGCAATCCACTACTCTCGAACAACTATCTCCTAGCGATGCCCAAGCCATTCTAGAACACCTGCCAGGGCAAATTCGTAAAGCGCTTGTCGCCCGTGCTGCTGAAATTGAATACCCAATTGAAACTGTGATTGAAATAGCAATTGCTAGCTTCCTCGATAGTGAAGCACTTGGTTTTACTGATTGTAAACCAGGACGCGGTAACTAAACTAAGGCCAAGAAAACAGGAAAATTATCATAAGCGATTGAGGATAGGATTGACCATATACCCGATGATTACCTCTGTATTAAGCATGGACAACGATTTAGTTCTTTTTCTCGTCAGCGTTGGTGTACTTATCCTTTATCTTGTCTTTTCGGCACTAACTGAGATGGGTACCAAATTTCCTTGGCAGAAATAGCGGTTGCTTCTGGTAGGTAAGCATTCAATGCCAAGTTATCAGGTCTTGTAACATTCGCGATCGTATTGTATCCTTCAACTTAGTGCGATCGCCCCTTTCTTAAAGCCGAGTGCGAATTTGCTTTAAAATCCGGACAACATCGTACAGATTATTCTGGTGCGATCGCAATGAGAAAGTATCAGAAATTCCATATTCTTTCTGACTGCGCTGTTGCAGTTTAATAAAAGCAAATTGATGTCCGTTTGTCACCAAACCATAGACAGGTTTTTCTAAATTTGGACTTCCTACCATATATGATAAGCACTGCGGTATTGCTGTTTCCATATCCACTCTGCTTGCTTTTTCCTCAACCACCAGCACCCAGAGTTGATGTTCGATAATTAAGGCATCAATCCTACCACGATAAACTGCATTATCATCTTCAGCAACAACTTCAACAGATTTTTCTGTATCAATGGAAAAATTAGGATCGTACAGCCCAGCTAGATCTAATAAGGGAGATAGGAGTAAACGATCTACAGCACCTTCCGATAAATTTCCGCGATATCGATGGGCTAAAAATCGCTCTTTATAGCGATCTAATGTCGCTTTTTCTGCTGCGCTCAATTCTGGTAGATTTTGATACCATTCAACAAAAAAACTATCGTCTGAACTTTCAACGAGGTTAAATTTATCTTCAACCACGCTCAAACTTTCCAGTGCTTGGCTAATCGCAAAGGTTTGTACCATTGATTTTGCCCTTTTGCTCCATTTGATTCAACTCAACTTCTCAAGCAATCTGCCGATCTTGACAATTCTATTCTAATTCCTATACAGAGCGATCGCGCCAGAATCATCCCTCAACACCCACGGAAGAAGTATAGCAACCGCCAGGGCGGTTAAGGCGTTCTCGATTCCTGAAACCATTGATTTTCCGACTTTCTTCCCTAGTCCCTAGCCCCTAGCCCCTAGTCCCTTGTTATATCTTCCCCTGAACCCTATCTATCCACTCCCCACTCCCTGCGCCCCATCCCCCCGCTCCCCATTGCCATTAAGATAAAAAGAAATACTGTTGAGATTTGTATAGCAACCTATAGTAGTAAATTATGGCTCCAGCCGTTTTAATCGAAAACTTGCAAAAGCGCTACGGTGATGTCTACGCCGTCAAGGATATCTCCTTTAAGGTTGAACCCGGTGAGATTTTTGGTTTACTCGGTCCCAATGGGGCAGGGAAAACCACCACCATTCGCTGTTTGTGTACCCTCAGCAACCCAGATGGGGGAAAAATAGAGGTTTCTGGCATTTCTGCGATCGCGAAGCCTACAGCCGCACGACGACGCTTAGGCTATGTGGCGCAGGAAGTCGCCTTGGATAAAATGCTCACAGGTAGAGAATTATTGGAATTGCAAGCAGCACTTTATCACCTCCCCTCGGCTTTTGCCAAACAAAGGATCGATAGAACGATCTCGCTGTTGGGATTGCGGGAATATGCTAATCAAAAGACGGGTACTTATTCGGGAGGTTTGCGCAAGCGTCTCGACTTAGCCGCTGGATTGCTCCATCAACCGGATATTTTAGTCCTTGATGAACCAACTGTGGGCTTGGATATTGAAAGTCGAGTGGTAGTGTGGGATTTCCTCCGTCAACTGCGAGAAGCGGGGACAACCGTTGTCATTACCAGCCATTATTTGGAAGAAATTGACGCATTAGCCGACAACGTAGCGATTATCGACAAAGGCGTTGTCATTGCCGCTGGGACACCATCTCAATTAAAGGATAAAGTAGGAGGCGATCGCATTACCCTCAAAATTCGCGAATTTTCCCCTATAGATGAAGCTGAGAAAGCCAAAGGAATGCTTGAAGCCCTACCCTTTGTCCAAGAGGCTATTATTAATACAGCCCAAGGTAATTCTCTCAACCTCGTGGTGACATCCCAAAGCAATGGATTAATTACCATTCAAGAATCCTTAAATTCAGCAGGTTTGCCCATCTTTAGTATCGCCCAATCCCGTCCCAGTCTTGATGATGTCTACCTCGCAGCTACAGGACAAACTTTACTAGATGCGGAAATTGCGGCAGCAGGAATCCGCGATTTAAAAGCAGAGAAAAAGAAAAGTATGAGGTAAATTTAGAATGGCTAATTAATGGCTCATAGCTAATTTATCTCAATCTCTATACCCTACCAAAAACTCAGATGAAAACCTTTACGGCAATTATTGAAAGAGATCCAGATACCAACCTTTATGTGGGTTATGTTCCTGGCTTGATGGGGCACATTCTCAGGGAGAAAACCTGGACGAGTTGCCAGAAAATCTGCGGGAGGTAATTGAGATGCTCTTGGAAGATGAAGATATCAGGACTTACGCATTTTCTGAGCGTGAGCGATCCTCTCACCAATAGTGGTATAAGAGTTAAGTGTCCTATATATGTAGTGCGAGCATCTTGCTCGCTGGGGGGTTTTGCGTAAGTACTGGAAATGTTAGAGTCCCAATGAGATCTAACAGAAACGTTAAACCAACAAGCCACAATAAATAACAACCAATGAACACAAGCATTACTACTGAAAAATCCGATCTTAACTGGCAACCTGAAACCACCCAACCCATCCCGATTAACGATACCCCTGGTTTGGCTGAATTCATTCAGGAAACATTAGCCCTTACCAAACGTCTATTTATTCAGCTCCAACGTCGTCCTTCCACCTTAATTGCTGGTATCATTCAGCCATTAATGTGGTTAATTCTCTTTGGTGCATTATTTCAAAATGCTCCCGCTGGCTTCTTTGGCGATGGACTGGCTTACGGTAAATTTCTCGGTGCGGGAATTATTGTGTTCACGGCATTTGCAGGGGCACTTAATGCAGGATTACCAGTCATGTTTGACAGAGAATTTGGTTTCCTTAACCGTTTGCTGGTAGCACCCTTAGCTTCTCGGTTTTCGATTGTAGTAGCTTCCGCAATTTACATTATTTCTCTGAGTTTAGTCCAAACAATGGTAATTATTGCCGCCAGTGCCTTTCTGGGTGCAGGTTTGCCGAATTTAGTGGAATTGGGCGCGATCGCAATAATTATATTTCTTCTTGTTTTAGGTGTCACTGCCTTAAGTCTAGGATTAGCTTTTGCTCTACCTGGTCATATTGAGCTAATTGCGGTTATCTTTGTCATGACACTGCCTTTATTATTTGCCAGCACTGCCCTCGCACCCCTATCATTTATGCCGGGATGGTTACAAATAGTGGCAAGTTTGAATCCTCTCACCTACGCTATTGAACCAATTCGCTATCTTTATTTATATAGTGATTGGTCTTTGGCAAGTGTGGTGATGGAAACTCCTTGGATTTCCATTACTTTTGGCGGGGCAATTTTAATCTTATTGGGTTTTGCTGCCCTAGTATTTGTGGCAATTAATCCCTTACTACGCCGTCGCTTTGGTTGATGGGAATGGGGAATGGGGATATAGTTTTGTGATTTCACCAGGATTTTCAATCCCAATGCTTGACGGGAAGTAAGGATGGGAAGGAGGTGAGGATTGAGTAAACTAAATACTTTCTCGTTACCTGTTCCTCGTTCCCCCTTCCCTATCTTTACTATCGAGTTTAGATACACAGCAGTTTAATTTACCTGGAATATGCTGTAAGATGATTGTATCAACAAGACAATTCGGAACGAATCAGTTATGACTCTCACCGTTCCTCATTATACTATTGAAGATTTAGCTGAATGTGGTTGGCGCACTGAAACAATTGAGCAACCTAACGGTACGACTTCGACAGTACAAATTCCCTTAACTCCTGAAGAATTTCTCCATCCTGAAGAAGGTTATCACTTGCCTAACAGTACCTTTCACGACAATACCGCAGGTGATGCGAAAGATATCCTCGCACGCCGCTATGCTAACAATCCTAGCACCGCAGTTTTTCGAGATTTGATTATTCGCTGGGGTAGGGGCGATTTGAAGGATCATTGTCCCGATACTTGTGTGGTTTTTGGTGTCCAAAATAAGGAGGAAAACCGCACTGAATTTTTAGTGAAAGAAGAGGGTGTTATTCCAGTATTAATGATTGAAGTTGTTTCACCTCGCTACCGGAAGGAAGACAGGGAAACTAAGGTAAAGCAATATGCTAAAGCAGGAGTACAAGAGTATGTAATTTTCGATCGTCGTCGCCAAAGAGGTGAAATAATTGACGAAGTTTTAGGTTATCGATTGGTGGAGGGAATTTATCTACCGATGGTTCCCGATGAAGAAGGGATGATTTTGTGTGAAACTGTTGGTTTGTGGATGGGCTTACAGGAGGGCAAAGTGGTAATGATTGATAGAGAAACAGGTTCGCGTTTACTAAATTCTTTGGAGTTAGAATCACGGGCTACTGAAGCTGAATTACGGGCTACTGAAGCTGAATTACGGGCGCAGAGACTTGCTGAAATATTGCGGGAACAAGGAATCGATCCGGATCGAGTTTGACTTTAAAACTTAAGTTAATATGGAAATGGAATCTGTTACTGATAAACTCTTATGAAAATTAAAACTCAGTTTCTTGCCAAATTTGCTCCTATTGCTGCGGGTGTTGGTGTTGCCACATTCGCGATCGCAATTACTTCTGCTATCCTACCTCAATCTGCTACAGCACAGTCAGCAGATAGAGTGAAACCTCTCGAAGATTTGAACAATCGCCAAAATGAACAAGATCCCTTAACGGGTAATAGCGGCTTCAGCGTGTTTGATTTAATTCATAGTGTAAATCAGAGTGTAGATAGTGAGGGATTTGCCGATGGTATAAATCGAAATTTAGATCGCGCAACTGATGATTTACTACGTCAGCGGGAACAGCTATTGAAGAATAGACAGGAAGTTTCGCCAACAAATCCACCGTCTAACTCTCAAACCACAAATTAAACTGATTGGACTTATTCCCCCCTTAATAAGGGGGGCTAGGGGGGATCAAAAGATCCTAATCTCAAACCGTAGTGCTATAATTCTTCCGCTGATATCCACACTTCGTCAAATGAAACAAGAAAAAATTATTTTTAGTACCAAGTGGATTAGTGTCAAAGAAACGGATAAAGGATTTTATTACTTAGAAAGGAAAGGAAGAGACTCTGTTGCTATATTTCTCCTGAGAAAAAGCCAAGTTAGCCCCAAAGAATATGACATTCTAATTAGACAGCAACCCCTTTGTATCGATAATACTGAGATTAATGAACAACTTAGACTCTATCCTTGTCCAATTACTGGAGGTATCGATACAGGAGAATCGCCAGAATCAGCAGCAATCAGAGAAGTCTATGAAGAAGCTGGTTATTCAGTTCAAGTTTTGCCGTTAGGTAAGTATATTATTGGTACTCAAACTAATGAAATTTGCTATATGTATTATGCTGATGTCACAGATATTAAGCCGGAAGTAGCACAGCAGGATGGCAGTTACTTTGAATCGATTAGTAAAAATGAATGGCATCCTTTCGATTATTTAGCTGAATGCGATTATTCGGCTTGTCAGATTGGGTATTTTAGATTGCGAGATATTCTTTTTTAGAAATATCCTTGGCAATTAGAAATTCAATCCTCTGAAATCTTGTAGGGGCGAAGGATATGGGCGATAAATTTTCAGCAAAAACCTGAGATTTTGCTTTCCATATACTTCGCCATTAACCTTTGAGAAATATAGAAACATCTCTATCAGAGCGATCCCATGGAAGGGCGAAGCATTCGGATACAAAAATCTTGGTCAAGCAGCAAAATTGATCGCCCGAATGCTTCGCCCCTACAGCATCCTGGGACTTATGGGTATTGAACTGAAAGTCTTGCCCTATAAGCTTTTTTTTATTATAATTCCTCTTTATCAATCGACTTGAAGGAGAGCCAATTGGTTTCCCTATCTCTTGTAAAATAAGATCGTAATTATTTGCGCTTTCTTTAATGAAACCTATCCGCAAAACTCTATCCTTACCCAATATCCAACTCTCTTACCTAGAGTGGCATCAAGGCAATGAACCCTTACTCCTATTGCATGGTTTAGCAGATAACGCCCTAGTTTGGTCGAGTTTGGGCGACTATCTCAGTAACCGTTACCATATTATCGCTCCAGATATGCGCGGTCATGGGGACAGCAGCAAGCCTGAAGGGGATTATACTTTTAAGGATGCTATCGCAGATTTAGAATCTCTCATGACTTATTTAGGCTGGTCATCTGCTCATATTATCGGTCATTCATGGACGGGTAAATTAGCGGCGATTTGGGCAAGAGAAAATCCTCAACTTTTACGGAGTATGATTCTTGTCGATCCCATTTTTATCTGGAAAATTCCCAAGATTTTTCAACTTACTTTCCCTCTTTTATACAATGTTTTACCCTTTCTCAAAGCCATGGGACCTTTTGCTAGTTATGAAGCAGCCGAAAAACAGGCATGTCAGTTAAGTGAATACGCAGGATGGAGTCCATTACAACAGGAAGTATTTAAAGCAGGAATCGAACAAAAATCTGATGGCAGTTGGGGGAGTAAGTTTACGATTGCCGCACGAGATGGGATTTTTGAAGATGTGATGGAAGTAGCGGGATTTACTGTACCAATTGATATTCCAACTCTTTTCATTCAACCAGAAAAAGGGGTGAATCGCATGGATTGGCAAATTAAACCTTATAAAACCTATCTGAATAACTTAGAAATTTGTCAAATTCCTGGTAATCATTGGCCTTTTCTGGTAAAACCAGAAGAATTTAATCGCACTGTGGAAGGATTTTTGGAGAAGCAGAAAAATGGCGATTGAATTTTATGTACAGTATCTCCAATAGTTATAATATATGAGCGATCGCTTACAGGAGCAGCAAGCAAATCAAGTTACTAAATCCTGGAGAGTTAGCGACGCGGAAACCGTTATAATAGTTAGGGTTTGCTGTATAAATCGGAAACCTTGACAGCAATGCCGCTTCGAGCGCTGATTGAGATAGAGAAAAGTACCAGAAATAAGAGTTACACCCCT
>DOIX01000117.1:5498-9949 GCA_003511885.1 Cyanobacteria bacterium UBA11153 | reverse complement strand
AAATTGCCTTCAAGAAAACTCTTCAAATCCCCACACCAAAAAACCCACACTCCACACCCTCCCCTCACGAAAAGACTTTTTCCGCAAACCCTAGTTAACCCCTAAGCTCTAACCTCTACTGCTTCCGCTTATATTCCATAACTGCTTGCTGGAAACCTAGGAAAACTAAAATATTCGATAAAGTCAAGAAAAACTCAGCACCGCCATGTAACCAATCCACATTAGCTAAATCTTGTTGGTAGGCGACTTTAGCATAAATTCCAGCGGGGATGGTAACAGCAACAAAAACTAAGGTCATGTAAAACCCAATTAATGCTAAACGGGGGGTTTGTCCGGAACGAGTGAGAAACCATAAAAATCCCAGATAGGGAAATAGGGAAAGGGCAAATAATGTATCTTTGTCAATCATTAATTTAATTAAGGCTGCTCTAGATTTGGATCGGATTTATCTATTTTATTGGGATCTTTATCTGCCGGATGTCGCGTACAACGCCAAATCCACCAAGCAGCAACACAAACTGTACAATTACCGACAACTGTCATGGAAGCTTGGACAGTGACAAGCCACCTTAAGGAATCTACATTATCAAAAAAGTGCCAGGTGCAGGCACACATAGCACTGATTAATGCGGGCAACATGGCAAAGGATAATCCCCACCAGTAACGATTACCTGTAATTTCGCCATAAGTCCAGATTACCCAAATCGCGGCAATCCATTCAATGACGCTAGAAACATGAATTATCCAAGTGGGAATCGAAAGAGCGTGCATAATTGAGTTTTGAGTTTTGAGTTTTAAGTTAATATTGAGAACTGAAAACATAACACTTTCCCCATCCCCCCCATCCCCTCATCCCCCCATCCCCTGGTGGAAATTACCAAACAGATAGCGATCCTGAAGCGAAACCTGATAGAGTTTGGAGATGGGTCAAACAAGGGCAATTTTATGCGGATATTACGGGAAGGGCAATGGCGGCGATGAGGCATTGCTGGCATCTTTGCTGCAAATGCTTCCCGAGTGGGTAACCCCTGTTGTCCTTTCCGGTAACCCCGCTGAGACACACCAGGAATATGGGGTGCTAAGTCGCGATCGCTTCTCGGCTTTTCAAATTTTACAGGCAATGGGTCAGTCTGATGTCTTAATCTGGGGTGGCGGTAGTTTAATCCAAGATGTCACGAGTATGGCAAGTCCCATTTATTACTGCGGTTTGATGGGATTAGCCCAAAAAATGGGCTTGAAAACGATTGCGTGGGGGCAGGGAATTGGTCCTCTGAAGCGTCCCCTCACTCGTTGGGTAGCCAAAGAGTGTTTTTCCGGTTGTGTGGCGGTAAGCGTGCGCGATCGCGCCTCTGGCGCTATTTTAGATGAGTGGGGCATTCCCTATCGAGAGGCTCCCGATCCTGTTTGGGCGCTAGACTCGATTGATATGCCACAATTGTGCCAGCTACCCGAGCCAAGAGTGGCTGTGAATTTGCGATCGCATTTTACTCTGACTCCAGAACGTCTAGCCAATCTGACTAATGCTTTGGTAGACTTTCAAAAAGCGACTACTACGTCCATCTTACTCGTGCCATTTCAGGCATCTCGCGATTTGAGTATTGCTCAATCTATTGCATCTCAACTCACAGGTCCACATCAGATTATCCAGCTTCGAGATCCTAGAAAGTTAAAGGGATTGTTTCGGGAAGTGGAGATGGTAATTGGAATGCGCTACCACAGTTTAGTTATGGCAGCAGCAGAAGGATGTCGGTGTTTTGCTCTCAGTTACGATCCCAAGGTGACCAGTCTGATGGCAGAATTAAATTTACCTGGGTGCGATTTAGCTGACTTGCCCAATCAGTCAAGTGCGATTGTTCAAGCTTGGCTTGAGGAATATGCTCATAGTCATCCTCTCACTAAAGACAAAATTCAGTCTTTGGTAAATCGAGCCTTAATCCATCGGGATTTATTGACGGATGCTCTCAAGGAAGTCAAGAAGTAAAGAAGTTTTAAGTTTTTAGTTCTTAGTGAAAAATCTGACTGCAAATCTTAAAACTTCAAGATCTCTCAATTCAGGATACTGGTTGCTAAAGTAAGATCGTCTTGGCGACTCGCCCCTCTTAAAACTTAAAATAAAACTTATTCCTCAAAACTATCCTTACCCTGCCATTATTTGTCACCCTCTGGATGAAACAGTCATGAGTGAAGTTGATACCCCAAATAACCAGCCCACGAGTGAACCTACTGAATCGACAGATGACAGTGGGGCGGATTTGTCTGAGGTGGGAGAAACTTCAGGATATCCTAATGTTATCGATTTGTTTAAAATTGCTGAGGTTAAAATAACTGAAGCGAAGGCGGATGAGGAAAGTTCAGGAGATCGGAATGTTATCAATTTATTTGACATAGCTGAAACGAAGGCAAATTTATCTGAGGGAGAGGAAAGTTCAGAAGATCGGAATATCATCGATCTATTTGAGGTTTATCAAACTGGGGTAGATGGAGATGAAGTAACTGAAAGTGAAGAAAAACCCAATGTTATTGATTTATTGGCGATTTCTCAGACTGAGGAAGATTTGGATGAAGAAAGGGCAAGTTCAGAAGCTCGGAATATAATCGATTTATTTGAGATAGATGGGGTAAATGCTCTTGCACAAGAGTGGCATCCACAAACATCTTCCGATTCAGAGCCAACGATAATTTCCGAAGTAGAAGATGGCGGGGAAGAAGAAGATAATCGGGCAGAAGTTTATCAGAGCGATAGCGAAATACGGAATAAGGATGCAGATTGGTTTGCCCTTGTCCAAAAAATGCGGCAGCGGAATCGTCGCCTATTTGAACAAGTAAACCAACTCAAGCAAGCCTTAAAGGATAAGCAGCAGGGGCTAGCTGCTGAATTAATGCGATCGCAAGAAAGAGATGCTCTCTTAGCCATACAAGCAGAGGAAATTCAAGTCCTCCAAGGACAATTAACTCGTTTATTCCAAACATTAGAATCTTCCCATCAATCAGGACAGCGGCAACAAATTTTAATTGAAACTTTATCAGAACAATTGCAAAGTTCACAAGAAAGAGTAGCCCAATTAGAAAGGGAATGTTCCCTAACTCAACAACGCTACAACGAGCAATCTCACCAACTAGTACAAGAAGCAAATGCCTGTAGAGAATTAAAAATTCGCCTCCAACGACAACAACAACAAACCTTACAATTCAAAATTGCTTTAGAAAAATGCCTGGAAATGCCAACAAATAATTCCAGCGAAGCCCAAGAAGTTCATTACAAAAGCGACATTCCTCCTGGCTGTCTGCCCAAAAATCAACCCATCCAACCTTGGTCTGCTAATTCAGACTTTTTAGTTAATAAATCAGATATTAACGATCTCTGGAATCGCCCCATTAAATTAAAATCATTTTCTTTACCAGACTTAGAATTATTTGAAGCACAGACAGTCGAAGACTCAGAAGAATTATCAAGAAGAAGCTATCTCGAATCTTCCCAAACCAATATCGAACCTTCACCAGATAATATCTCCACAGAAATGGAAGTAGAGGCACAACTTCTGGCAGAAATGACTGCCCTCGCCCAAGCATCTGGTTTATCAGAAGCAGTCTCAGATTTAACAGTAGAATCTTCCTCAGAAGAAGAATTAATGAAATTAGCTCAGAATTTAGCAGTAGATGAAGATTCAATATCAGAATTGAGGGATAATTCAATATTGTCAGAAGATATTGAAGTTTTCAGGGAAGAAGAAGAATTCCGGGCAGATACAGAAAATCAAGAGGAAGATGAGTCTAGTGATGTGATTTTACCTCAACCGAATTGGCCTTCTCCTGTAATTTATCCCCTACGTCGCCCAACCAAGAAGATTAAGTCTTTGTCAGCTATTGAATTACCAACTTTCCCACGCTATCGCCCAGTTTGATAGTTATATAGTTAATTAACTATTTATAAATCTTGAAAAAATCAGCAGAAACCACAAACTGGTATACCGAGATGGCAAATACCTATAAATCAGGGTATTTAGCACTCAATAAAACAGAAGCCAGAAAAAACTGGTACAGCCAAGTCGCCCATACATATAATAAAGTAAGACCCCACTATCCTCAAGAATTAATTTCCCATGGAATTGCGATCGCAAAATTACCTCCTGATGGCATAATTCTGGAAATAGGATCCGGTCCTGGTACTGCCACTACAGCATTTGCTAAAATAGGTTTAACAATGGTTTGTCTTGAACCCAATCCCATCGCTTACCAACTAGCAAAGCAAAACTGTGCCATCTATCCCAAAATTGAATGCAGTCAAGCTGCGTCCCCAGGATAACTCTAACCCCAGCGAGCAAGATGCTCGCACTACATCATATATACAGCGAGGAGCTATTGGTAGTGTGAGCGTCTCGCTCACGCTGAGAAAATGGGTATTAAGCCGTTACGCATTTAATTTATCTGTTTTGAATGAGGGGGAGCAGGGG
>DOIX01000117.1:0-5269 GCA_003511885.1 Cyanobacteria bacterium UBA11153 | reverse complement strand
ATGACTTTTTCCCTAACTTGAAAATATCGGGTTTAAATGCGCAGCAGCTTAATATTATGAAACTAGCACCCCAAGCCAAACGAACTATTTTCGCGATACCTCTGACGCGCTTCGGGATCGCAATTTTATCCTTCACCACTTTAGCTCTATACATCCCACTCATTCGCTTGGGATATCTTCCCCCTCTACCTTCTCTTCTCAGTCTCATTTGCCTCAATAACTGTAACGCCAAAGAAACTTTACATACTCCACCAACAGGTAACGAGATATTAAACAATAACCAACCAATTTCTCAAATTATCGGTGCATCGACTATCGACAAAAGCCAAACATCCATTTTAATAGAGAAATCCCAATATCGATTAATCCTATATTACAATCACCAGCCCATCAAATCCTACCCCGTAGTATTCGGCAAAAATCCAGTAGCAGACAAATTAAAAGAAGGCGACTTGAAAACTCCCGAAGGAATCTTTCAAATCCGAGACTTATATCCTCACCCCAACTGGTCAAAATTTCTCTGGCTAGACTATCCCACCAAACAATCATGGCAGAAGCATTTTCAATCGAAAATGGCAGGAAAGATTAATGTTAGCGACACCATCGGCAGCGAAGTCGGGATTCATGGCGTACCTGCGGGTGAAGATAATTTAATCGATAAACGTTCAAATTGGACTTGGGGATGTATTTCTTTGAAGAATCAAGATGTGGATGAACTTTATCAGGTAGTACAACAAGGGACTAAAGTTGAGATTATCCACTAGAGGACTTAAGCTGTGAGACAGTGGTTAAAACCACTGTCGGATTGTCGCAATTAACCGAAAATCTAAATTATATGAAAAAATTACCAATTATTCTCACCAAAGCTGAAGTTAACAAATATCACAGACAAAAAGTTATAGTAATAGGAAAATATACCCAAAAAGATGTTCGCTACAATCCTTTCAACTTATCCCCACCCATCTATGAAGGTAATGTAGCAGTTATTTTACCAGATGGAACAGGTGTATATCTCTACCCAACATGGCACAAAAAAGCCATCCGCCCCGCCAAGGAAATCGCCATGTACGAAAATCATTTGGTTGCCATAGTAGGGATAATTTCTAAAAGCATACCAGATCCTCCCAACAGTCGTTATCCCATCGCCAAACTCCTCTCTCCCTGCACGCTGACAATTGATGCCATCGAATTATATAAAAACGCCCGTCAATCCATTCACATATTCAGAAGATGGATAATTGATTGTTCAATATTTACAGAAATTGCTAACGCTAAATACACCATAGCCTAGCGCCATATATCCAGTAATATCCAAAAAAACCTTTGCGCCCTTTGCGCTACCCTTTGCGCCCTTTGCGTAAAAAAAAAAACACCTCCAACACACCCCCACCAAACATTTCCCTCAAAAACGCGACAATCGCCGATAAGATTAAAGAAAGTTAACATTGATACCGACCCAACCATAGACAATACCAATAGAAACTATGGATTTTGCCACACTTGCTGCCCAGCTTAATGCTGGAATCATACTGCCAGAGGGAATAGTCCTCATTACCCTCCTCCTCGTTTTAACCATCGACTTAATTTCAGGCAAAAAAGCCGCCATCTCAGTTTCCTACGTGGCGATCGCAGGTTTACTCGCCTCCGTCTTTTCCCTATACTGGGCATGGAATCTTACCGATACCGTCGCCTTTCTGGGAAGCTTCAACGGAGACGCGCTGAGTATCGTCTTTCGCGGTATCATCGCCCTATCTACTGCTGTCACCATTTTGATGTCGATTCGCTACATCCAGCAGACGGGGACAGCTTTAGCCGAATTTGTCGCTATTTTACTTACCGCTACCCTGGGAGCAATGTTCCTCTGTGGTGCAAATGAATTAGTGACAATTTTTATCTCCCTGGAAACCCTGAGTATCTCCTCTTATCTGATTACAGGGTACACCAAGCGGGATTCCCGTTCCAATGAAGCGGCTTTGAAATACCTCCTGATTGGAGCATCTAGTTCCGCAGTATTTCTCTATGGGGTATCCTTACTGTATGGTTTATCTGGAGGCGAGACAAACCTCAATGCGATCGCAGAAGGTATCGCTAATCTCGGTAACGGTCAATCTTTAGCCATTTTAATCGCTTTAGTCTTTGCGATCGCAGGTATTGCCTTTAAAATTTCTGCTGTACCTTTCCACCAATGGACACCTGACGTTTACGAAGGCTCGCCCACACCAGTAGTCGCCTTCCTCTCTGTTGGCTCCAAAGCAGCAGGATTTGCCCTCGCTATTCGCCTACTCGTCACCGCCTTCCCCGCCGTTACCGAGCAATGGCATTTTGTATTTACTGCCCTTGCCATCTTAAGTATGGTTTTAGGGAATGTGGTTGCCCTCACCCAAAGCAGCATGAAACGGCTCCTCGCCTATTCTTCCATTGGGCAAGCTGGCTTTGTCATGATTGGTTTAATCGCTGGCACAGATGCCGGGTATTCGAGCATGATTTTCTACATGCTACTTTACCTGTTTATGAACCTAGGTGGCTTTGCCTGTGTAATTCTTTTCAGCCTCCGGACAGGAACAGATCAAATTAGCGAGTATGCTGGTTTATATCAGAAAGATGCTCTGTTAACTCTGGGATTAAGTATTTCTTTGCTTTCCCTTGGAGGCATTCCTCCTCTAGCTGGATTCTTCGGTAAAATTTACCTATTTTGGGCAGGCTGGCAAGCAGGATTATATACATTAGTCTTGCTGGGATTACTTACGAGTGTCGTGTCAATTTACTACTACATCCGCGTCATCAAGATGATGGTAGTAAAAGAGCCGCAAGAAATGTCAGAAGCCGTCAAAAATTACCCAGAAGTCCGCTGGGATTTACCAGGAATGCGTCCCTTGCAAGTGGGTTTAATTATTTCAGTAATTGCTACTTCTATCGCTGGGATTTTATCTAATCCCCTCATTACTGTGGCAAATAATGCTGTTACTAATACACCCATTTTGCAACCCTCTGTAATTTCAACAGAAGTACAGACACAACCAGTAGTTTCCATGGTAGTGGATTCACCTCTATCTGAATCTCAAATTAATTAACTACTACTCGATTTGAACCTCGCCACGCTTGACTCAATCGAGTCAAGCATTTTTTTTTATCTGTTATAAGGAAGTTACCCCGCCTTTAGGGGGACTTCCGTAATCCCCACATCTTTACGGGGGAGAGGTCAACCCACCACCTTGCCTGGAAAACTAGGCCACAGTTGACACACCCTCGGCCTCTCCCTTGGCAGTATCGTCCCCATCAACATCAACATAGGAAGGCAATGTGACCCAAAGAGTTGCAGAATCGATCGTGCCAAGATATTCTTAATAGGTCAGGATCAAGATATTGTGTTTATTTCGGGAAACGCCAAAGATTTATGGCTAAAAAGAGTATGATTGAGCGGGAAAAGCACCGCCAAGAGCTTGTCGATAAGTATGCCGCCAAACGGGCTGCTCTCAAGGAGGAGTTTGATAAGGCTGATTCTCCGGCTCAGAAAATGGAGATTCATCGGAAAATTCAACAGTTACCCCGCAATAGCGCCCCAACTCGTCTGCGCAATCGTTGTTGGGTTACAGGCCGTCCTCGTGGATACTATCGCGATTTCGGTTTATCTCGCAACGTCCTGCGAGAATGGGCACACAAGGGTTTGTTACCAGGTGTAGTCAAGTCTAGCTGGTAGTTGGTGATTATTGGTTATTTCTGGTTATTGGTTATTCTTGATTAGTTGCTATCCCATTCTCTTTCGTCTTGGAGGCTGTTTGGTACAGCCCTGAGACAGATTGGCGAGAATCACATCAAATCTAGGCAGAGATATTGAGATATAATTCATGCCTAAATGCCTAAAAATTGCCTCTAATTACCCCAGCGATAAACAATAAAAAACCAACAACCAACAACCAACAACTACTAACCACCACAACAACGATCGATACCGAGACTATCTAATAGTAAATCGCTGACAGCATTCGCGATCGCGAATTCGCTATAAAAGCTTTCTCGGAAGTCAAAAGCTTGCATTTCCGTAACAATGGCAATTACCAGGGAACCTAAATCGTTTTCACCTTCCATCCTTTGGCGGATAAAGATTTGGCTGGCGCGACTGGCAATTGTTTGATTAACTGCTTCTGGGAGAAACTCTCTATCGAGCCAGTTAACTAACGCTTCTCGCAGCCATTCCCCTTCTTGTTGGGGATTGGTGACTGGTGGCAGGGTAATCGGTAAAATTGGTTCAGCCATATAGCAAAAGTCATTCGGTCAAAAGTTAGAAGTTAAAAGTCAAATGCCTGCTGTGAATTGCTTTTAGCGTTTTCAGATGTCCTAACATATCAAAGCGAAGGCTATATTTTGAATGGTCAGGGTGAATCTAGTTTAACTGGTTTAGATTAATCTCAAGCATCTTACCAGTAAATCATGTATAATACTGGAACGCTGATAGATGACACCCATCTATCAGTATTCAGTGTCATGTCAACGCTATGAAACTTGACATTTCTGCAATTATTGATGGATATGCCCAAGGCTACTTCTTGATGGCAGACGATCGTGGCACTTTAGATTGGTATTCTAGCCGAAAACGCGCGCTGATTCCCCTGGATGAAAGATTTCGCTATCCGAAATCTTTACAACGGGTTTTGAATCAGCAACGTTTTAGTGTGGCGATTAATCGGGATTTTAAAACTGTGGTTGCAGGTTGTGCTAATCGAGAAAGTACTTGGATTTCTCCACAACTGCGGGATATTTATTGGGCACTTTATGAAGAGGGTTGGGCTTTTAGTTTTGAAACCTGGCTGGGGGATGAGTTAGCAGGGGGAATTTTAGGTATTGTCATTGGCGGTGCTTTTATTGGGGAATCTATGTTTTACCGGATTCCGGAAGGATCGAAGGTAGCAATGGTAAAATTAGTAGAAAGATTGCGATCGCGCGGTTTTCTCTTGTTTGATGCTCAAATGACTAATCCTCATTTGGAAAGGTTTGGTGCTTATATTATTGAGGAGAAAGAGTATCATGTCTTGTTGCGTCAGGCTGTGCGGCGGCGCTGTTTTTTCGATAGGCTGAATTCTTAACGTCGCTCATCCCTAACCTAATTGTTAATTCCTCAACCCCCATAGCCCACTCCCTACTCCTCACAAATTATATAATTTTATTTTATTAAAAATTAATATAAATAAATTTTTAGTTATATTAAATGGCAACTTATCCCAGATTTCTGGGAGAGATTCAACTAATTTGGGTTTGCTGAAAAAGTCTTTTC
>DOIX01000350.1:4584-13830 GCA_003511885.1 Cyanobacteria bacterium UBA11153 | reverse complement strand
TCAATTTTTAGGGCAGGTCAATGCCACAAGCCAGACTGTGCAATGGTTTTAGCCATAGTTGTCGCCCCGTCAGCGGTTTTTGCCTTCATTAGGATGCTCCCTTAACCGCCCTGGAGGTTGCTATAAATCTAACACCGCCGATACTGCATCCCCGGTAACTGAGAAACTAATCCCATTAATTCTAATTGTAATAAATAACTGGAAACCAAACCGATGGCTAAACCTGATTCCTCAACAATGAAATCAAAGGATTTGGCTTCATATCCCAAAACCTTCAATACTTGTGCTAATTCCGGTGTTAAATTAGCATCAGGTGGAGGATTGGTTTCAACTTGAGATTCTGGTTTTTTCTGGCGGATTTTGCTATCCTTTGCTGGAGTAACTTTTTGAGGATTAGAGGTGGTTTTTGGTTGTGCTTCGGGAAATAATGATAACTGCTTCCCCTTATCTCCTCCTGATATTGCACCTAACATATTTAACAAATGCTCTTCACTTAAAATTATCTGTGCCCCCTGACTTATTAATCCCAAACACCCCGAAGAGTTATAATTATCTAAGGAACCAGGTAAGGCATAAATATTCCTGCCAAATTCTTGAGCTTGACTTGCTGTAATTAAAGCTCCTGATTTGAGAGGTGCTTCCATGACTAAAACTGTCCGAGTTAACCCAGCAATAATTCGATTGCGTTGAGGGAAATGGGGGCGATTTGGCTGAGTGCCAGAGGGATATTCACTGAGGATTAATCCCTGTTGCTGAATCTTTTCGTAAAGTGGTTTATTAGAGAGTGGATAAATAATATCTATGCCAGTACCTAAAACAGCAATTGTCCTTCCACCGCCATCTAAACAACTTTGATGAGCTTCCGTATCAATTCCTGCTGCCATACCAGAAACAACTGTAAAACCATGCTTTGCTAAGGCGATACTAATTTTGCGAGTCCAACGTTTACCATAGTCAGAAGGTTCCCGAGTACCGACAATACTTATTGTCGGCTTAAGTCCTTGATTTTCGTTAAGGTTAACTTGTCCGCGATAGTATAAAACTGATGGTGGAGTGGGAATTTCTAGTAATAAGCGAGGATAGTCTGAATCTGCTGGTGTCCAGAAATAGGGGTTTTTGATGGTATGGGTTTCTAAGAATTGGATGGGATTAATTTGCGATCGCACTTTTGTCACTGCTTCGACTAATCGTACCCCAAATCCTTCTACTTCTTCTATGGCTGTGGCTGATGCACTCCAGGCTTCTGATAGGTTGCCGAAATGCTGTTTTAGTCGCAATAATAATTTTGGTCCTACCCCTGGTACTTGGGACCATGCTAACCAATAGGGGCGTTGTTGTGTCAAAAATATGTCCTCATTATAAATTGACAAATTACTTCTTATTTTACCATTCTTGAGAATATCTGGTTTAAATGCGTAACGGCTTACCTAAACTTCTGTCATGGCAACAATTTGAGCGATCGTTAATACCAACTGAGGAAAAGTTGGAGAAACAATAGTGGCTTCTCCTTGATATCGCAGTGCCTGATATTCACCGTCGATTATTGGCAATAATCTGCCAAGAGACGACATAGCCCATCGACAACATCCTCATGTTTGGCTGTGGGTTCGCTCAGGGGCATGGCAACTCCATTAACTAACTCGAATGACCTACCGGAATCGTCATCCCAGTTGAGAAATTCCTCGAAGGAAAGGGTTTTTTTTTGCGATCGCAATCATTTGATATTAATCTTTTGGGTAGGTTGGCTCTCTGTTGTCTGTTTCTAGCTTAACGTGAGGTAGAGAGATAGATAGCTGCTCTTGTAGGGTGGGTTAACGAAGTATACCGTGGCTGTTGCTATAACTTCGGCATCAGCAGGAAAAAGTTGTTATTGAAGTTTAGCTTGCATGGCATTCACCTTTGGGTTGGGATTTGATAGATACATTCAAGCCACTACCCAACTCAGATTTAGCGGTCTAACGGTTGCCATCACCGGACTCAGATAATTTCTGACAGTAACTATCATTCTTCAAGGTTCCGGTGCATTGCGGTTATTGGGCTGTTTTGTAACGTTTTATCTAATTTTAGTACGGTTGTCATTTTCAAAACTCATAGATTTATACTCTGATTCCGAGCATACTGTTATATCAAGCTGCAATGATTTTTCTTTAAATGATTGGTTAATGCTCTCCACTATTGAAGAGGTCAATCCTTCAGCAGAGCCCACTGGATAGACCAGAATGAGATCAATATCTTTGTAAATTTCTCGTCTCAAATACGAACCAAATATATACACTTGAAAACCTACAGGAACTGATGCTTTGCCAATCAGAGATTTTAAGTAGCTAAGACGACTAGATTTTTCCTCTTGTAGGAGATAGTTCAGGAACTCATCACCATTTTTACGGATAGCCCCCATGAATGCCTTAAGCGTGAATAAGCCGATCTTATGGTCGATACAGAGGGCTTTAGCTTCCCATGTATATGTCCCATAGGGGTTAGAACAAATGATTGCATCAACCCCTGGATCAATAGCCATGATCTGTTCAAATGTATATTCGGTAAAGAAATAAGTATTTGTCGCAAATACCCGAAGGCTTCGCTCATCTTTAAGATCAACATCAAACATGGCTATATTGAGTTTCTCCATTCGTTCGATAAACGAGTGGGTTGCCAAAAATTTATCAATGTAGGCTGAAACTGTCGCCTGTCTAAATTCAATTTCTTCTTCGGGTCTATTCTCTCTATTTTCTACAGGTAGGCTGAGGCTCTGCTTGATAAAGTTATCAAATTCTCTGGGAAATAGCTTGTAGTCGTTGACCTTCTTTTCCAACAGGCAGTTATCTCGAAAGGAATCTGCATGAAGTTTATAACCCATCATTTCTCTATACACTTGCCACGGATAAGGGAAATTTTTCTTGTTAGCTTCAATTAACCCAACTATCCTCTGGTTATTTGGAAGAATCGTGTCTAGGCAGCGTCGTCGCCAGATGGTAAGTGCGTCGCCAGAGGTTCCCTTCAATGCCTGACTTGAGAAAGGGCCATATTCTTCAAAGATAACTTTATTCTCAACCAAAAGGTCGTTGACTTGCTCAAGTATCTCTCTTTCATTATAAATCTGAGGATAATCAAAGAGTGAATTTATCTTCATTTCGTGAGATGACTTCCATTCCTGCATTTGCTCGACAGGAAATTTATTCTCTAGCTCATCAACAACTTTGTGACACTCCAGGCAAAGCATTACCAGATTAGCCATGCCATCTTTGTCAATATAGTCAGCTAGTTCATGCTCACTTCGAGGGCCGTTCTTACCGTGACCGATTATGTGAGCTACATTCGCAAGACTAACTACATCATCCTCAACTGTAGCGAAGAGGTATTTATTACAATTTGGATTTTGACAGAAGCCACCACACTGTGCCCAAAGTTTACGAGCAACATTTGTGGCGATGCTTTTGCGGCTCATGATTACTCCTGACTTACTCGACAACACATAGTGCTTAGACTTTCGTGACCTTACCTAATACACCTTCAATATGCAGCCCAACTTATAATTGTATCGCAGTTGCGGTACAATATCCAATACAATAGAAAAATGCCGCCCATCGCTAATGTATTTCACCAAAAGTAGCAGTAATCCACTCTCTCTAGCTTACTTCATTTATCGCCCCAAATTCACACCGCGATATAATTCTGCGATCGCCACTTCCAGATCAATACTCTATAAAGTATTATTTGTCGGCTAGGCATAGGCAGGAAGTGGCTCATAAACAAGTTGCATGAGTTTTTCTAAAGGAACGGTTTCCATTGCATAGGTATTACCTTTAGCATCGGCAAAATCTACTAGATAAGCGCGATCGTCAAAGCTCATCAGAATAGTGCCAACTTGTCCAGGTCGAAGCAAAATTGGTCTAGAGGTTTCTTTATGGATTGCCTGAATTTCTTCGGTCAAGGCAACAACATCATACTCGTTTAACGTCATTATAGTATCCTCACTTATTGACAGGATAGGTATTAGTGAGTCTGGGAAAGTCTTCATCGGTGCGAATCATCCAACATGACAGCACCCAAGAGCTTCCAGTTTCCGTAGTCATGAAAAATTTGATATCGTACTGGGTTCCATAATTGTCTGTTTTGTAAACTTCTGCCTCCTGATTTAGTGCCGCTTCTAATAAAGCTACTTCTAAAACAGCTTTGTTTTCTAGTGTAATTCCCAATCGATTTCTAAACAGGATGGCTTTATCTTTTCCTTTGGAATGCTGCATATTTAGTGAGTATCGCTCAAGCTTGTCGCCAAGCAGTGCCTTTTCTCCGTTGGGTAATTTCATCTATCGGAATGGTTAAGTTACACAGTTTGCCTCTAGGGAGTTTTCATCTATTTTGCCACCTTTGTCTCTAGCTTACTTCATTTATCGCCCCAAACTCACACCGCGATCTAATTCTGCGATCGCTATCTACGGTAACGGGCGTTGACGAATTCGATCGCGATCCACCACCGTGAATCGTTCCTCAAATTGCAATCCTTCAATCTGTAATAAATTTAACAATATTGATGCTGGTTCTTCCGGCGTGTGAGGGCGAAACCGCAAATAAATGACACCTCTAGGCGAAGGCATCCGCAAGCGATAAATCAGTTCGCCATAATCGCGTCGAATGTCAAAATCACCAGTTGCTCATCTGCAGCACGAGCCAAAACTTCGGCATCCTCAATTCCTGGAGAATCCTCGGTAATAGAAGCGACTTCCAGATCCGCTTGTCGTAGCAGCCCCACGCTCAGTAGTGGAAAGTTTTCATTAGCCAGAAATCGCATTAACTTGCCTCAGCAAAGAGTAAAGGTGTGTAAAATACATCTTCTTTGAGGCATTCCGCAGTGAAAGCAAACACTGCTTGGATAGATTCAGGATTAAGCGTTGGGTAGTTTTCTAGAATTTGTTGCTCCGTCCAACCTTCTGAAAATAGCCCTAGAATAAACTCCACTGATATTCGCGTTCCCTGAATTACAGGCTTACCAAGTAGAATGTTAGGATTTGAGTGAATGTGTGCTTTCCAATTCATAACCAGTTTGCCTCTAGGGAGTTTTCATCTATTTTGAAACCTTTGTCTCTAGCTTACTTCATTTATCGCCCCCAAACTCACACCGCGATATAATTCTGCGATCGCAATTTCCAGCTCAATACTCTGTAACATCACTCGTTCCCCAGAACCATAAAGCACCGTTTCCCATTTTTCCCCACTCCCATCTTTTACCCGATGACGACACTCCACCCGCATTTCATCCTGAGCGATTAAAACATACTCTTCTAAAAATTCAATCTGTCGATAATCTTCAAACTTATCACCTCGATCGAACTTTTCCGTCGCAGGTGATAGGACTTCAGCAATCAACTTGGGATAGCGCTTCACATAGCGATCGTTTTTATCTCGCGCATCGCAGGTGACAAAAGCATCTGGATAGTAGAAAAACGCATCTGCATAATTCACTTTGACATCGATGGCAAAAAATTTACAATCGCCGTCGCCTAGGTGAAGATTAATGGCAGTTAAAAAATTAATACTAAGACGGCTATGGTTATCGCTGCCACCTGCCATGGCATAGACTAAACCGTACCGATATTCATGACGGATAGTATTCTCATTTTCGAGGGCAAGATACTCTTGAGGGCTAAATCCAGAGGGGATGGCAATCATAGTGTGACAGAAAAAATCGATACTCTAATTGTAATTGTAGCGAGTTTGGCGCGAGAGACGGTGCAAGAAACAGAAAGGATTTCACCTTAAGCTTTGTAAACATTTTTCCGATGTTTACATTGTAACAGGAGAACGATCAGTTCCTTGTCGCTATTTGAATTTTACACTTAACATATTGTTTCAGACTGCCATGGCATCGACTAAACCGTATTTTTATGCCGAGATAAGTTCAATTTATATTTGAGTTTGTAACGAACTAATTTATGAACTACATCATAATTTACCTTAACGCCTAATTCTTCTGCTAACCAATTTTGTACTTCGCCATAACTAGAAAATGCTTTTGAAGAATTTAGTTCTTCTGATAAACGTTCAATTGCCCAATCTGGAACAACAGAAGGTCTGCCAGAACTTTTGCCTATTTCTAACATATAGGAAATTCCACCTTGTCGATAGCGACGGAGCCAAGCCTGAATAGTAGTGCGGTGGCGACCAATAATTATGACTAAATTTTGTACGGTTTTCACTTGCCCAGTTTTGAGCAAGTATAATGCCTGAATCCGTTCAAAACTCTGTCTCTGTTTCTGTTGAGATAACAGATGTTTGAGCGTTTCAGTAGATTCCGTGATGTTTATTTTGACGATACCAGGCATGGTTTATGTGTGAAGAGAATGTAATCGGTAACAATTCGCCATTAACTATTAGCAATATTCCCTATTTGGAAATACGAACAAGTTGATAAGCACCAGCGCTGGCTAATGTTTTGTATTCGTCGAACTTAAGGAAGTTTTCTTTGACTTCATTAAAGCGTTTCGTGTCAATTAAAACTAGGGCAGATGGTGGTTTGGAGTGAGTTTTGGCGATATTTTCAATGTGGGCAATTGCTTCGTCATCTTCGTCAAAATAATGGACTAGTCTCTGACTATAAAAGGCGACACTGGGTTTTTCAAAGCCCATCATCACTAATTCTTCTCCTGGTAATTCTAGTTGAGTTGCGATCGCAGATAATTGTCGTAAGGGTTGCTGACGTGCTTCATCCATTAAGAAAGAGGCTGGAGTAATGACAAAGAGGATAAAGGCGACAAACCCTAACAAGTTTACGGGAAAGAGCCAACGCCACCCATTTCGTTGCCCAAGAGCGAGGATTGCAGCTATTGCGGTAATTCCCCAAATGATACCGCCAATTGTTGATAAACCTGACTCTTGTACGAGTTGTGCTAATTTGGGTGCAGCGGGATCGTATCCGATAAATTTAGGGCTTAAAGCCATGGCGGTGGCTAGAATTAGCAGAAATATTGTATTAAAGATGTAAGAGATGAGAGGTAAGGGGCGAGAGGAAATAGGTAAGAGAGGTTTTTTATCTAACCTCTTATTTTTGATGTCTTCTCTGTAAGTAAATAAGTCACTCCACCACAATGCTACTAAAATTGCTGCGGCTGGCATGAGGGGAATAACGTAACTGGGTAATTTAGTGACGGCGATGGTGAAGAAACCAAAAATGCCAGCCAACCAGAATAGGGCAAATAAACCTAACTGAGTGCAACGGGGAGAGGATTGCCAGCGATTGCGCTGCCAAAAACGTAATCTTGCGATCGCAACAGGTAAGTAACTCGACCAGGGTGCAAATCCTACTAGTACCACAATAAAGTAAAAATACCAAGGTGCCCAGTGGTGATTGACAACGCTGGTAAACCGCTCAATGTTATGATAACCAAAAAACTTGTTTATATAGTCTTCTCCATTGGCGATAATCACTAAGACATACCATGGTACTGCGATGGCGGAAATTATCGACAATCCCCAAATAATACCCATTTCTCGCAATACTTCTCGCAGCTTGCCGAGATAAATGAGAAATCCACCAATAATTAAACCTGGTAACACGATACCAACTGGTCCTTTGGCGAGAATTGCCATGGCGATGAGGATGTAAAAAGCTAAATACCAACCGGAAGGAAAAGAGAATATCGAATTGGTATTTGGTGGTACTGAATTAGCAGCTACTTTTGAGTTTTGATTGGTGACTTTTGACTTTTCTTTTTGGACATAGCCGAGAAAAAATGCGAGCAAGGCTGTTCCCATACAACCCGAAAGTAGCATATCAGAAACACCTGTTCTCGCCCAAACCAAGGTGATGGGATTAATCGCAATTAGTGCTGCGCCTATCCAAGCAGATATCCATCGCTGTCTTTCTAAATTGGGGAATGGGGAGTGGGAGGAGACAAAAAAATTGCCCCCTTCTCCCCCTTGTCCCCCCATCTCCCATCTCCCCTCTCCCCTGGAAAGGGCTGAAGGACGGGAAATGCCGAAATAGCGTAGGGTGTAGAAGCCGAGACTAGTAAGTGCGATCGCGGATAGGGCAGAAGGCAGTCGTACAGCCCATTCGTTGACACCTATGAGTTTATATGCGATTGCCATTAACCAGTAAATTAATGGTGGTTTGTCAAAACGTGTTACCCCATTAAAATAAGGTGTAATCCAATCTCCTGTTACTGTCATTTGCCGTGCGGCTTCGGCAAAAAGTGGTTCGGTTTCGTCAACTAAACCGATACTGCCTAAATGCCATAAAAAAGCGATCCAGCTAATGGCAATTAACCATAAGATTGACAAGATCCATAGTGTCTTCGGATACTTTTCCCAAGATTTATACCAATTTCGCACTGTCATATCGACTCTAACGTTCATTAAACTTTAAATATGGTGACTAGGGAGTGGGTAATCAAGAATGGGAAATGGTGAGGATACTTGTGATTTGGAATGACAAACTAAGAATTGAAAACTATTACTGGAAATCTTCATAAATTTCATCCTCGATTCGTTATCCTTCACTCTCGATCCTCGATCCTTTATCCTTTATATGACTTAGATATCGCTGACATGTTCCTTTGAGATGGTTTTTTGGAGTAGTTGGTGGGGAGCGGGCAATAACTCAGTCATCCACCGCTCCTTACGCTAATTTTACCAAACTTTGGTATTCTTTCTCTGACCAGATTAATCTAATACTCTGTGGTTGCATACTACCAAATACATGGTAGAATGGCCTTATTGTAACACAAAAATGAAATTTTTTAAAAAATCTCACCTCCTGCCATATCAAAAAAAAACAAATAACTAACAACAAATAACTAAAATGCAGAATACTCGTCTCAATAATCTAGTCAATGTCATCTTCGGGCGATTAGGAGGATGGTTAACCAATCCTTGGCGACGCTTTTCCATCATTACCATTAGTTTCCTTATGGGTACATTCCTGGGAACAGCGATTTCAACTACAGCAGGGCAAGCTGCTAATTGGGATATCATTGTTGCCGCAATTTTTGTGATGGTGACAGAATTGATCGGTCGATGGGTTTATGGTAGATTTCAAATACAACAAAATTCTGGATCTGGGTTGTCTTTCCTAAAGGAAACAATTAATATGTTAAAAATTGGCTTTAATTACAGCTTGTTTGTGGAAGCTTTTAAACTGGGTTCTTAATCTTGTTGGCTATTTATAGCTAGGGACTGGGAGCTGGGGAAGAATGCTGTAAAATCAAGGGTTTGACGAATTGAGAATGTATTAAGCTGCTGCGCATTTAA
>DOIX01000350.1:0-4321 GCA_003511885.1 Cyanobacteria bacterium UBA11153 | reverse complement strand
TCAAACCTTCTCCCCTGCTCCCCCTCATTCAAAACAGATAAATTAAATGCGTAAGGGCTTAACAGCCCTGTTGCTATATCAATCGGAATGAGAAGGAACGATTAATTTTTGACTATTGAATTTTGAGTTGTTTGGAGTAGGAAAAAATGATGGCTAATGGACTAATACCTCCAGAAAGGGCTAAAGCATTTGAAATTAGAGCAGAAAATCTGGAGGAGATCCTCAAATCCCTATCCCCTTTAGGCCAATCTATTTATGACGATATCTTATCACTGCCATCATTTTCTCAGAAAAAGTTGGCTTCTGCACCAGAAAAACTATCCCTATATTTTGGGAATTTATGGCTACCATTAGCGATAAAATTAGCGGAATCTCGGCAAAAATTGACACGTCCTCTCATTCAAGGTATATTGGGGGGACAGGGAACAGGAAAAACTACTTTATGCCGAGTTTTATGTCTAATTTTAGAGCGTTTAGGTTATCGAACTATTAGTATTTCTATTGATGACCTTTATAAGACGTATCAAGATAGACAAATCTTGCAAAAACAAGATCCCAGATTGATTTGGCGGGGACCACCGGGAACCCATGATATCGATTTAGGTTTGGAAGTTTTAGATAAACTTTGTTCTCCAGAGAGATATAACTCAATTCAAGTGCCGCGCTTTGATAAATCGGCTTGGGGAGGTGCAGGGGAGCGCACTGAGCCAGAAATTATCGAATCTGCCGATATTGTATTATTTGAAGGATGGTTTATGGGAGTACAACCAATCGATCCGACAATCTTTGATAACCTAATCTTACCACCAATTGAAACGGATTGCGATCGCAAATTTGCCACAGATACAAATGAAAGACTCAAAGACTATTTACCATTGTGGTCAAAATTGGATAAACTAATCGTACTCTATCCTACCGATTACCATCTTAGCTTACAATGGCGGCTCCAGGCTGAACAAGAAATGCTCGCTACAGGTAAATCAGGAATGACTGAATCGCAAATCCATGATTTTGTCAAATATTTCTGGAAAGCCTTGCATCCAGAATTATTTATTACCCCCTTAACTCGTAATTCTAATTGCACAGATTTAGTCATTGAAATAAATCAGGATCGCACCCCTGGTAAAATTTATAAACCCAGCGATTCTACACCATCAACTCCTCTGCATACCTCTCTCTAACCTCTGCGCACCTCTGCGTTAAAAAAACCTTCCCTGCTACTTACGAATATAACAAAATGCCCATTCAACCTTTGACTAGCCTCATCCTCCTCCTCTGAAGCAAACAAAAGCGGAGCAAACCAGCCAAATACAATACCTCCCATCACCAAAACTTCCACAATAATCAGGATATTATTTCGTTTCATCATTACTTGCCTCGGAAAAAAGCACTAATTCTAGTTAACCAGTTAGCAGGTGAATCTTCTGGGCGATATCCCCAAGTAAACATGGAAATAATTAACGTAAAACCACCAATTTTGACACTCATCAAGAGATGAAAAGCTAAAGATAATACTAATCCCAACCAGCCTAGGAGATGGAGAGAATACCAAAAAGAATCCAATTCTCCATTAGGCAGCCATTTTTCTTGCATCATGCTACCGGAAACCAAAGCAAAAGTCACCGCTAGTAACATAATCGTATTAACAATCCGGTGGAGGCTATACCAACCAATAGGTTTAGGCAATTGGGCGAGTTTTTGGAATGAGTCGGGTTGAATTAGGCGCTGATAACCAATGTGGAAACAGTATAAAGCAAATAAAGGGGCAATTGCCAGGAGTAAAATCTTGCCAAAAGTACCGTGAATATCGATAATTTTTGGAATTGGTGGGATGGGCAGTTTACCGAATCTGCCATCGAAGGTATTGTAAACTAAAAACGATGATATAATAGCCAAAAAGGCTATGAAAGCATTAACTCCGTGGAGGAGTCTCAAGAGTAAAGGTTGGTAAGGTTTAGTCTTAGACACAGTTAGAGCAATTATTAATCTGCCAGCTACCTCAATTTTACTATAAAAAATAACACTTTTCAATAAATACACTAACCTAGCCTTGACGTAATTTTTCTCATTAACTAGCGTCCTTTCATATAGCTGAACGATGCCAGGGAATATTTAACTGTATATAATAAGCTGCGGCGCATCTAAATTGGATAGTAAATTTATTAAAAGGGGTATGGGGTGTAGGGTGTGGGGATATACAAATTAAATGCGTAGCAGCTTAGTAAAATAGCACCAGATTTTTTCAATATCCTGGCGTTAAAAATCAGATTTTCCTCCCCCCAGAGCGATGAAGTAGCCTAAACTTCCGTAACTTCTCGAGGTAAATTTTCGTAAATCTAGAGACATCGCCCAAAAAATTTGCTATGGTAGCACCGGAGTTTTCTGCAAGTCTAACCACTGCAGCTAACTTTTAAGTGTGTTTAAGGAGTGACAATGAAAAAGATTCAGTTGCAGCTAGGAGTCGCATTAGCGACTTTGATGACGACGGGCTATGGCAGTGCCAATGCTCAAAGCCTTGTTAATCCATCAGGAGTGCGCCAGTCCACACCCATAGAGAATCTTACCGCACAAGGGAGAACCCTGGAGCAATTGTGGCAGGAAGCGAGCGAGTTACAAGGAATTGGTAAATACCGAGAAGCGATCGCAATTTTCGACCAAATTGTTAAACTAAAATCCGACTCCTTCCTCGCCTGGTATTCGCGCGGTAACTGTTTCAAGGGTTTGGGGCAATATGAAGCAGCCCTCACTTCCTACGACGCAGCACTTAAAATTAAACCGAAGTCTATCCTCGCCATCTTTGAGAAAGGGAAGGCTTTATATCAACTAAAACGCTATGAAGCCGCCATCGCCTCTTGGCAAGAAACTCTATCCCTTCAAACCACATCAGACTACGAAGAAACCCTAGTCAAGACAATCATTCCCAAACAAATCGCCCAAGTTTTAGTTGAGGATTTAAAACGATATGACGAAGCCCTCATTTATTACGATAAATTGGTAAAAATTGATACCAAAAGCGCCGGAGTCTGGATTGACCGCTCCAGAGTACTATATCAAATAGGGCGATATCAAGACGCGATCGCAAGTTGTGACAAAGCCATTGAAATTGAATCGCGGAATGCTGTCGCCTGGAAATGGCGCGGCATGGCACTCTATCGCTTAAACCGATATGAAGAAGCCATCTCAGCTTGGGAAAAATCCGCCAGTTTTAATCCTAACGATATCGAAGTATCTACCCTACTTGCCCTCGTCAAAACTTCAGGAGAATCCACCAGCGAAATTCGCACTACTCAAGAAAGATTAGCGTCATTGCAAGGAGAAATTCGTACCACTGAAACCAAGCTAGTTTCTCTCCGCACAGAAAGTCAGCGCCTTACCGCAGAATTAGCATCATCCCAAACAGAAGTACGTCAATCTCAACAGGAATTAGTCACAATTCGCGGCAATATTAAAACCGCACAAGCCCAACTTGAATCCTCCCAAGTTGAAGTCCGGAAATCCCAGGAAAGATTAGTAGCAATTCGGGAAGAGATTAAAACCGCACAGGTAGAGCTTCAATCCCTAAAAACAGAACAAAAAACTGTAGAAGAAAAGCTAATTGCTTTGCGTAGCGAAATTGAAGTATCCCAAAAACGCCTAGAAGCATCTCAAGTAGAAGTGCGCCAATCTCAACAGCGATTAGTTACCATTCAAGGCGAGATTAAAACCGCAGAAGTAGAAGTAGAATCCCTGAAAAAAGAACGGATAAACTTAGAACAAAAACTAGTCGTTGTGCGCCGAGATATGGAAACTTCCCAATCCCGGTTAGAAGCCTCCCAAACTGAAGTGCGGAAATCTCAAGAAAGGCTAGTTGCCATTCAAGCGGAAATTAAAACCGCTGAGGCAAAAATCGTCTCGCTTCAGACAGAAAGGAAAACATTAGAAGGGCAAATGGTTTCCCTACGCACAGAAATCGAAACCTCTCAAAAACGGATAGAAACCTCTCGCCGGGAACAAGAAACCTTCCAAAAGCGGATAACAGCATTACAAGGAGAAATACGCACATCGGAAGAGAAACTTAGCGCATCTCAAACCGAATTCCGGCAACTAGAAGAAAGAAAGGAAGTCGAAGCAAGAGAATTGCGGACAATTCAAGTTCAATATTGTGGATTGCAAGAAGATTTGAGCGAAATGGAAGTCGCAATTCGCCAATTAAGAGGAGTACAACAAGGCTCTAATACTGTGCAACGTTGCCCTTTGTCGAGAAATGAATAATATAGCAAGGGAGTAGGGGCTGGGAGCATCCCGTGAGGGAAGAAATACAGATTGTATTCTTGCTCCCCCC